>JAITSD010000020.1 GCA_031288055.1 Candidatus Opitulatrix roisinitermitis
ATCCCACACAAAGTGTGGTTGATGAAGCTATAGCCAAAGACTGTGATTTAATAATTACTCATCATCCATTATTTTTTCAAGCTACACATAAAGTGGCAGCGGAAAGTTTTCGAGGTCGAATAGTTAATAATTTGATAGAACATAAAATATCACTCTATTGTGGGCATACAAATGTTGATATATCAACTGATGGTGCTAGTTTTACTTTGGCTAAAAAATTGGCTCTAAGAGATATAAGTTTTATTAGTAAAATAGATAATAAAAATTATGATAGTTATGATAATAACATAACTTCTGGCTTAGGGGTGGTGGGAAACTTACCTAAACTTACAAAAATTAATCAGTTGGCTGATAAATTGAGCCAAGTAGTACCGCTTTTTAATCAGCCAATTAAATTAGCTGGTGAGAAAAATATAAGTGTTAATAGAGTTGTTATAATTTCCGGTTCGGGTGATTTCATTTTGAATTCACAGATAGCTTTTGCTACTAACTTTTTGGCAGCTGATGTTTTTATATCATCTGATTTGAGACATCATCCAGTTTTAGAGTTTAGACAAACTTTTCCGCAGGTTCAAGTTTTGGATATACCACATTTTTCTGGAGAATATATTTGTTTGGAAAATATTCAAAAAAGACTTGCCAATAAGTTCAATTTAATAGGTGAATTATCTACTATTTCTACAGACCCCTATAAGCAGTTATATTTCTCGTCAAATAACGCATTAAAATAAGCCAGGATTAAATAGAAATAGGAGCTTAATATATAAATTATGAGATTTGCCACAAAATTATTTACTAGTCGAATATGGGATTATTTGTGGTTGTATATAGGAATAATCCTAATTTTATTTTTTTCTATTATTGATTTTACAACTTGGAATGTTTTATGGTTTACTTCAACTATAGGTTCAGTTTTAGGTTTAGTGATTGTTCAAGCTATGGCTAATTTAAAGGGTAAATTTGGTTCAGCCTTAGGTGTTTTAGGGGCGGTTCTAGATGGATTTAATAATTATAATTATGGTATTATGGCACAAGTTTTATTAGTAATTTATACTGGTTTCACCTATATTGTAGGTTTTTTTACTTTACAAAAACGAATCAAAGTTAGCCAAACTAATATATCAAATTTAATAGTTAGTTTAACGGTTGGATTAATTGGTATAATGATTTTATATTTTTTTGGGACTGGACTTTTACCGGCTAATACACCTATTTATGTATTTGCCATTACGGTTTTGTCTTTTATAATTCAGGTTGTGGCTCAATATTTAATGATAAAGGGCAAAAGTTTAAGTTGGTTTTTGTGGACTGCGGCTAATATTTTAAATATTTTTGTATATGGCGAACTTTATTTTTTAAAATTAGAACCTATGGCGATTTTTTATTTAATTATGACGATTATGTATTTATTAAATTCTATTAAAGCTATTTTTGTTTGGTATTCAGAAAGTGAAAAATTACATTATAGTGTATAATTATATTGAAAGTTGATTTTATGTTGAATGAAAAAAGTATTTTTAAATTTTGGTTAACTGGCGTTCTATTCGTTATAGGTGTCTATTTGGTTTTTATAGCTGCTACTCCAATTATTATGATTTTAACAGCGGCATTTTTAGCTCTTTTATTGAATAGGCCAACTGACTTTTTAACTCGTTATTTAAAATACAAATCTTTGGCTTTATTATTGGTTTTCGTAATTGTTATAGCTGTTATTTCCTTATTATTTATCACGGTTATACCTATTTTTATTGATGGTATTAATGTTTTTTCTAGTACTTTGCCCTCAACCTTACAGCAGCTTAGAGGTTCAACTGAGCCTTTATATAACTTTTTAATAGATCACGATTTGCAAAGTGTTTTTTTTCAGGGTGTTGATATTTTGAAAGAACAATTTAGTAATTTTGCTATAGGTTTTTTATCAGGATTTTCCACCGCAGCTATGGCTATAGTTAACACATTTTTAATTTTAGTTATGATAGCATTTTTTGTTTTAGAAGGCCCTATATGGATTGATAAATATTTTAAATGGATTTATTTAGATGATGATAAAAGACAGTATCATCGTAGAATATTTAAACGACTTTATTTTGGCGTGACCGGGTATATAACAGCTTCATTTATAATAGCTTGCATTATGACGATATTGGCTGTTTTAGGTTTACTTATAATAGGTTCAATTATGGGTTTGTCATCCTCATTAGTTTGGCCAATTGGCTTAGTGATTTTTGTAACTTCATTTATTCCTATGTTTGGGGGTTTAGTCGGCGGTGTTTTAGCTTTTGTTTTAATTGGTTTATATAATCCTTTAGCAGCCTTAATATATATTATTTATCTTTTTGTTTATCAACAAATTATTAATAATATAGCAATGCCTAAAATATTTGCTAAATATATTAATATTTCGCCTCTAATGGTTCTAATAAGTATGGTTTTAGGAACATATTTAGGCGGAGTTTTAGGTATGTTAATTGCTATTCCTACTGCTGCTTGTATTCAAATTATTGCTCAGGAATTTTTTAATTGGAGAGCTTTTCGTGACAAAGATACAAAATCTAAAATTAAATAAATCTAATTATCATAATCGTCGTTTAAATCAACCCATAATTTTTCGTAATCGTTTTGATTTAGTGGTTCAAGATGTTATTATTGATTTCAATTATCAAAATACAAGGCAGCTAGTTATTGATAGGACAAATAAAAAGGGCAACAAAGGTAAAGTTTTTAGTAAGAATAAATTAAATGCTATTCATAGGCAAATTAACCAATCGAAAAGACCTTTACCTAATATAATTATTCAAGATATTCCTAATTTACCAGTCGGTGATTTAGATATACCATATTTTACAATAGAAATTAGACGCCACAAAGCCAATTTAACTTTTTATCGTTTGCCAATTTTGCGTACCTTTACAACTTATAAACAGTTATATAATTTAGTTAATAATGCTATACTTGAACTATATAAGATAACAAATAAATTCTATGAAAAATAGGTCTAAAACAGATGCGTAAATTAGATAAGAAAGAGTGAAATATGAAAAAATTAGTGGATATAACTCAAACTAGCCAGTGGTCAAAATTGCAACAACATTTTGATTTATTAACCCAAGGTTTGTCGCTGCGTGAGATGTTTTCTAAAAACCCTAATAGAGCTAAAGAGTTTTCGTATCAGTTAGGTGATTTATATATTGATTTATCTAAAAATCTTATAACCGACCAAACAATTAGTCTTTTGGTTGATTTAGCCAAAGCGGCTAATTTGCCAGATGCGATACACTCTCAGTTCTTTGGTGATCATATCAATGTGACTGAGGATAGAGCTGTTTTACATACTGCTTTAAGACGCGATAAGGCTGATATCTTAGAAGTTGATGGGCAAAATGTGGTGGCTGATGTTAGAGAAGTTTTATTCAAAATGTATGAATTTGCTGATAAAGTTCGTTCGGGACAGCGGTTAGGTGTGACTGGTAAACCTATTAAAACAGTGGTTAATATAGGTATAGGCGGTTCTGATTTAGGGCCTGTGATGGTTTATGAAGCTTTGAAGCCTTTTGTTGATGCGGGAATTGAAGCTTATTTTGTATCAAATATTGATCCATCAGATTTTTGGGAAAAATGCCATAATTTAGATCCTGAAACAAGTCTTTTTATAATATGCTCTAAAACTTTCACTACCACAGAAACTTTAACCAATGCTCGTTTGGCTAAAAATTGGTTTTTAGAACAATTAGAAAAAAGAGGCGTAGATAATAAAATTGAAGCTGTTAAAAAACACTTTGTGGCGGTTTCCACGGCTTTAGATAAAGTGGCTGATTTTGGCATAGATCCTAAAAATGCTTTCGGGTTTTGGAATTGGGTTGGTGGTCGCTATTCAGTAGATTCAGCTGTCGGTTTGTCTTTAGTTTTAACTATTGGACCTAAAAATTTTGAAGATTTTTTGTTAGGTTTTAGGCAGGTTGATAACTATTTTTATAATACTAAATTAGAGAATAATGTGGTTTGTATAATGGCTATGTTAAATATATGGTATGTTAATTTTTTTGGAGCTAATACGCATGCCGTTTTACCTTATTGTCAATATTTACATCGTTTTCCGGCTTATTTGCAACAACTAACTATGGAGTCTAATGGCAAAAGTGTTCGTTGGGACGGTACGCCTGTTACTACTCAAACCGGTGAGATTTTTTGGGGTGAGCCGGGCACTAATGGCCAGCACGCTTTTTATCAATTAATTCATCAGGGTACGCGTCTAGTTCCTAGTGATTTTATAACAGTGGTTAATCCACCTTACATTTTAAAAGATGGGCAACAAGATGTTCATGAATTATTTTTAGCTAATTTTTTTGCTCAAACCAAAGCCTTGGCTTTTGGCAAAACTATTGATGAAGTTAGAGCCGAGGGAACGCCTGAGTCTATTGTGTCAGCTAGAGTTTTCACTGGTAATAGGCCATCAACTTCTATTATGGCAGCAAATTTGACACCAGCTTTTGTTGGTTCTTTAATAGCTCTATATGAGCAAATAACTTTTGTACAAGGTATTATTTGGGGAGTTGATTCATTTGATCAATGGGGCGTGGAATTAGGCAAACAATTAGCTAAACAAATTGAACCTGCTATTGTTAAAGATGATATAGCTTTAGCTTCACAAGATTCTTCAACTAAAAATCTAATAAATTATTATAGAGCTCATCGTGATAAATAATCAAACTGCGTCTTATGACTTAGCTAAAGTGACTTGCCAAGAAAAAATGGCTCAAGCAGGAATTGATGATTTACATATTTCTATTTTTGGAAAATATTTTGATAAATTGTTTACTAGTCCAGATGTTGGTTATATTAGGGAAAAAAATATACAGCCGGTTAAAAATATAGATAATTATAATGATTTATCTAACGAGGCCTCTCAGACAGAAATTGACCAAACGGTTATAATTAAATTGAATGGTGGTTTAGCCACCACTATGGGTTTAGAAAAAGCTAAGGTGTTATTACCTTTAAAAGATAATAGGAATTTTTTAGATTATATTGTATCCGACGCTGTTAATATGCCTTTAATTTTTATGACATCATTTAGAACTTCAGCTGATACTTTAGAATATTTAAAAAAATATCCGGCTTTAAAAAAATCTGGTTTACCTTTGGATTTTAAGCAGTCTAAAGAGCCTAAAATTGATGTCGAGACCTTTTATCCAGTGGATAACGCAACTGACCCAAGTTTAGAATGGTGTCCGCCAGGACATGGAGATATATTTGTTTCTATGTTAACTAGTGGTATTTTAGATGGATTACTAAATAAAAATATTCATTACGCTTTTATTTCTAATTCGGATAATTTAGCAGCCATTTTTGATAAAAAGATTTTGAAATATTTTATTGACAATCAATTATCGTTTTTATCAGAAGTTACTAAAAAAACTCCAGACGATGTTAAAGGCGGACATATTGTTAAAACTGATAAAGGCTTGATTTTGCGAGAGTTTTCTCAAATTAGTCCTCAGGATGAGGCTCAAGCTCTTGATACTAAAAGGCATCCTTTTGTTAATACTAATAGCATTTGGGTAAACCTAGATGATCTGAAAACTGTTTTACAAGTTGATGACGGGTATTTGGACTTGCCATTAATCAAAAATATTAAAACCTTAAATCCGAGAGATAAAAGTACAAAAAAAATAATTCAATTAGAAACAGCTATGGGAGCCGGTATAGGAGCTTTTACATCAACGGCTCTATTAGCTACACCTAGAAGTCGTTTTTTACCAGTTAAAAATTATGATGATTTAGATAGATTATTGGCGGTGTTATGACAAGAAAGCCTTTAATAGTTGGTAACTGGAAAATGAATAAAGATCATTTGGAATCTTTAACTTATTTGCAAAAATTATATTGGATTTTACAAGATAAGAACTTTGATTTTACAAAAGTTGATTTATGTATTTTACCACCTTTTACATCTATTAGATCTATACAACTATTAGCTGATACTGATAATATACCTATTTTATATGGTGCTCAAGATGTAGCAGATTCTTTAGATGGACCTTATACAGGGGACATATCAGCATCTTTTTTAAAAAAATTAGGTTGTGCTTTTACACTAGTTGGACATTCGGAACGGCGTAGATATCATGACGAAACGGTTAAAACCATTATTGGCAAGTTGAGAATGTCTTTGGAGCAGTCAATTACGCCAATTTTATGCGTGGGGAGTGTTAATGCTGATGACGATTCAGCCATAGATCAACAAATTGATTATGCTCTTATGCAAGTTTCAAAGGCTCTATCTCAATTAGAAAATTATAGTTTAAACAATTTAGTAATTGCTTATGAACCAGTTTCGGCTATTGGTACAGGTCAGACAATTGAATTATCTGATATAGATATTATGACAACTTCTATTCGAAATTGCGTGGAATATCAGGGTAATAAAAAAAGTGCTGATTCTGTCAGAATACTTTATGGTGGATCTGTAGATGCAACTAATGCTCAATTAATTTTACAACTAGATAGCATTGATGGTTTATTAGTGGGTGGTGCTTCATTAGATTATAATGAATTTGCGCGTATAGGTCTTTTAGCAGCTAAAGGCGTGGTTTATGACAATTAGTTTAATTGTTATAGATAATTTAGATTCTACTGATAATTATAGACGGACAAGATTTCTAAAAAATATTTTTAATCAAACTCATAAAAATATAAAGACTAAATTTATTAAACCAGATAGCGATTTTATAATTAAATTGAATCAACTTTTAAATAATATACAATCAGACTATATAGCTTTTCTAAAAATTACTGATACTTTTTCAAGTACTTATTTTGAGCAATTGTTTAAAGTTATATCTCAAAATGGCGATAATGTGGTTATACCGCGTTGGGCTGTGGCTAATGAATATAATATTGATGGTCAATACTTTGCTCAAATGCCTTTTCCAAAAGTTCAATCAAATAATTTTTTAACTTATCGTGAACTGCTATTATCAGATAATATGCCTAATATTATTAACACAAATATATTATTTTTACCAGCTTTATTTAGTAAAAATAGTTTGCAGTCTGGCTTTGATACAGATTATGACAGTCTGGCATTTTGGAAAAAATTAGTCGATTTAGCCAAAATAAAACCAATTAAGTTAGTTGGTAATAGTGCTTTAATAACTTTTCGAAACCTTTTACCAAACTCTGTTTTACCAATACCTAAATCATTGACTTGGTATGAAAAATTGTCTAGTGCAAAGCAGGCTTTAAAGGCTTTTTTAATATCAATTTGGCATTTGTTAAAATTTGATAATTTATCTAATAATAAAATTAGTTCAGGTAAAATAGAACTTTATCAAGCGGCTAAAGATAGAAATTATCAAGTCAATAATTTTGGTGATATTTTAACTGGAGCTTTGGTGGAAAAGTTTTTTGGACAGAAGTTAGAATATGCCCCGCCTCTTTATGCCAATATGGCTGGAGCTGGTTCAATGCTAGAGAGATTGATTTGTCAAAAACAAAATAATAAACCGATTGTTTGGGGTTCAGGATTTATTTTGGATGATATTTCTAAGGTTGATTATAATCAAGCTCATTTTGTTTTAGTTAGAGGTCGAGAAACTTTACAGCGTATTAGTAATATTCCGCCCGATATTACAATTGCTTTAGGTGATCCAGGATTAATTGTTGATAAAATAGTTCCCAGATTAAAAAATAGTAAATATAGAATTGGTATTGTGCCTCACGCTAGTGAAATTAATTTACCAGTTGTGAAACTTTTAGCTCAAATACATGATGTTAAAATAATTAATCCAGTGGGCACTGTGGAGAAAGTTTTACAACAAATTGCTAGTTGCCAGTATATTTTATCATCGTCTTTACACGGTCTTATAGCAGCAGATGCTTATTCAATGCCTAATATTCATTTATTTTTGTCGGATAAATTACATGGGGGCATTTATAAGTTCGTTGATTATTATTCGGTATTTCCAACTAAACGTCATTTTACAGTTAGCTTTGAAGATATAATAAATAAGTCAGCTGATGAACTTGTGAAGTTGGTTACAAAAAATTATGTAAAGCCTAGTAATTTACAAAAATTGAAAAGTAATATTATAAAAAGTTTTCCTAAAACATAAAGTTAAAATTATGTTAAAGCCGCAGATAAAGTCTAAAAAAATAGTTTTTATAGGACCAAATTTCTACGCTATTGGGGGTGTGGAAGAGGCCACAATTAGCTTAGCTGAAGCTTTGGTTAAATTAGGTCATAATGTGACACTTTTAAGTATTAAACAAGCTGGAGATAGGGTTTTCCCTAAAGGTGTTAAAGTTTTGCGGTTTTATTTAGAGGATGATAAATCTTTTCGTGGTAAATTAAAATTAAAATTGCATAGATCAAATAAATGGTATAAAGAACTTTTAGTTGATTCATATATTAGAAATTTACTTCAACCATATGGTTTATATAGATTAAAGAAGTGGCTGGCTAAAAATAAAGCTGATGCTGTGGTAACTGTTAGAGAAAGTTTTCATCCCATATTATATAAATGCCAAAATAAAGAGCTTGTTAATAAATTATATTATTTTCATATAAGACCAGATACTACCAAAACTGTTGTGCCTATAATAGATAAAGTTTTACAAAATTATAAATTAGAAAATGCTTTATTTATTACAGAATCAGTGCGGCAATTTGTTAAAAATAACCTAGGTTATGACAATTATCAAGCCTATACTATTATGGGGAATACCATTTCAGTTAAAGGTATTATTGATAGACAGCAAATAAAAGTCATTTCTAAAGGGCATGTTTTACAGGGTTGTATTTTAACTCGTTTTTCACCAGGTAAAGAGAAAGATTTGGCTAATATAATAAATGGTGCTAAATATATAAAGGCTAAAGCCGCAAAGAAAATAATTATAAATGTTTATGGTTCTGGTTCTTTAAAAAAATCTTTTGAACAAGAAGTCATAAAACAAAAATTAACTGATATTTTACATTTTCATCCCACAGCACCAACTAGTTATGAGGCTATTGCTAATTGCGATTTTGTAATTGATTTTTCTAATGAGCAGGGTTTTGGTATGGTATATATTGAGAGTATTTTACAAGGTAAACCAGTGTTAGCCACGAAAAATACTGGGTCACAAGAAGTTCTACGCGGTTTAGAAAATTATATATATAATAATCATTCAGATATGTTAAATAAGATTTTGGCTTTGCCGGATTTAACTAAAAGTAATTTACAACAAGCTTATGATATAATTTATAAAAAATATAGCCCTGAAGTCGTGGCAAAGCGTTTTTTAGATATTTTTGCTGATAAAATATAGGTATGATATCTTTTGATAATGTCACAAAAATATATCAACAAGGAGCTAAACCTGCTTTAGATAGTGTAACTTTTAATATCGCTAAGGGGGAATTTGTTTTTTTAGTGGGCTCATCGGGTTCAGGTAAATCAACTCTTATATCTCTAATTTTGCGGGAACTTAGACCAGATATAGGTGAGATTTTTGTGGCTGGTAAAGATTTACAGGCGATTTCTAATATGAGGGTGCCTAAGTTTAGGCGTCTCTTGGGCGTAGTTTTTCAGGGTTTTAGATTATTGCCATCTAAAACAGTTTATGAAAATGTGGCCTTTGCTTTAGAGGTTATTGGTTCATCTAAAGCTACAATTTCCAATTTAGTGCCTTTAGCTTTAAAAACGGTTGGTTTAGAGGATAAAGAAACCCGTATGCCACATGAACTTTCAGGCGGTGAACAGCAAAGGGCGTCTATAGCTAGGGCTATAGTTAATAAACCACCAATTTTATTAGCTGATGAACCAACTGGTAATTTAGACCCTACAACTTCAACTGAAATTATGAAGGTTTTAAAACAGGTTAATGCTAATGGTACAACTATTTTAATGGCCACACATAACGAGGATATAGTTAATCAAGAAAGACGACGAGTTTTGGAGTTGTCTGGCGGTAAATTAGTTCGTGACGAGTTGGGTGGTACTTATGATTCATCTGTGGAATATAATAAATTACATAAAAAAGGTCAAAGGAAATGAGATTTAGATTTGCTTTATCACAAGCTGGTATAGGCTTAAAAAGAAATTTATCAATTGTTATATCAGTTATAATTGTGACTTTTATTTCCTTATCGTTTGTAGGGGCGTCAATTCTTTTACAAATGCAAATAGTTCAAGCTAAAGGGCAATGGTATGACAAAGTTGAAGTTAGTGTTTATATGTGTCCAAATGGACAAAGTTCTTCGTTGAATTGTTCATCGGAAGTTGAAGCTACTCAAGAGGAAATTGATGACGTTACAAAAACTATTCACGAACAGTTGTCTGATGATGTTCAATCAGTTTATGTGGAAGGTAAAAATGAGGTTTTTCAAGAGTTTGCTAAAATAA
>JAITSD010000075.1 GCA_031288055.1 Candidatus Opitulatrix roisinitermitis
AGTTATTAATGACTTAATAAAATTATTAATAACTTAATTAAAATATAGCATTAATTTGTTTTATCGCTGTATTTATAGGGGGTGTGTTGAAAATATAGGGTTTAATTAGTTTTTGCAAAAAAATTAGTCATTTTTATTATATTAATAAATTAATTATTTATCAAAATTATTCATCAAAACATTTTGAATTGTTATTTGGCAAACTATTTTTTAAAAAATAATTATCAATATAATTTACAAGACATTTATTTTTTGCATTATAAGAAGTGTGGCTATTAGACTGATTAATTAATAAAATAGTCGAATTAGACATTATTTTATGTACTTTTACAGCGTCAATATATGGTGTAATCCAATCACCTGTTGTAGCAATCAAAATTGCCTTGTTATCAGTTGTTTGCGAATAATTCAGTTGTTTAATAATTTTTGATTTGGGTAAATCTATACATTCTATTTTTGGGTATAAATAGAATTCATAAAAAACGGGTATTTGTTTTTTTATAGTAGCAATTTCTTTAGTTTGTTTTGTAAAGTCGTCCACCCTTTGATTATTGTCTAAACATTTAATAATTGAATTAGCTTCAAAAAGATTACCATTATATGAACCATCATTATTTCTATTAGTATAATTATCAGCTAATTTAAGGAGTTTAGAACCATCATTTTGGGCAATAGCTTGATTTAAGGCTTCTATTAAAACATCCCAACCTTGAAAACTTTGTAGACCAAAAACTATACCTAAAAAAGCCGCCTGATTAGTTAATAGCCTATTATCGCTAGTTTTCAGAGGATTATTTGATAAATTGCTAAAAAAGCTTATAAATTGTTTATTAGCTTGATCTTGATTTTTAAATAAATCATTAGTTTTTATATTTTGATTGTTATTATCATTATAGTTATTATTCAACGCACAACTATTTGACTTTAGGCAATAGTCAATAAACTTATTAAATGTC
The DNA here is from genome assembly GCA_031288055.1 of Candidatus Opitulatrix roisinitermitis. Lineage (GTDB taxonomy): Bacteria > Actinomycetota > Actinomycetes > Actinomycetales > Bifidobacteriaceae > Opitulatrix. The sequence goes on from JAITSD010000075.1 coordinate 957, forward strand.
TTAGTCAATTCAATACCCTGAGTTATATTATCTTGAGTTATATTATTTGTCAAATTGTCTTTATTACTCAAATTTGGTAAAACTACTCCATCTAAAACTATTTTACCAACCTTATCAGGAAAAAGAGATATATAATTTTCGCCTAAAGTTGTGCCATAAGAATAACCTATATAATTTAAAAGTTTTTCACCCATAAGGGCTCTAATTAAGTCCAAATCTCGAGCTGTTGACTGACTATCTATGAAGTTCAATAAATCTCCTGATAAGCTATAGCAATTTTGTATGTATTGTTTTTGATCAGCCATAGCTTGTGATAGTTGATTAGGCAAATTATAATAAGTTTTATATAAATAACTATCTTTTTCTGTATTTGAATTGAAGCATTTAACAGCTGAGGATAAACCAACACCTCTAGGGTCAAAACCTAGAATATTATAATTATTAGTAATTGAATTAGGTAAAATATTACCTATTAAATTTTCCATAAAATCCACCCCTGAAACACCTGGTCCTCCTGGGTTTACAATTATTGTACCTTGGGGATTAGTAGCTAAATGAATCTTTAAAGCTAAATCAATGTCACCGCCATTATTATTGAACCAATTTTTCGGTGATTTTATTTTAGCACATTTATATGATGGATTTAGAAAACTGAAATTTGAAAAATTAGACTTTGTAAAACCGTTTTGCCAACAACCTTGCCAATTAATTATTTGTGTATAATAACTCTGATTAAATTTTATTTGATTATCTGATGCAGCAACTGACTTAGGTGAATTATATTTTTGCAAAAAAAATGTGTCCAGCAAAAAACTAGACGCTACTCCTAATAGTAAAACTATAAAAATAGACAGAGCTTTTTTGCCTTTCATAAATATAGTATAATATATTACATGACACCTTTTAGCGAAATTATCAAAATTAAATCGCTAGAAACAACTATAACTATATTATCTAGTCTTTTATTAATAGCAAGTATATTGAGTAATATAACTATTTTATTAATTAGCGTTTTTCTTTTAACAATTTTATTTTCATTTGCTTGGCCTAGGCTGCTAACTATTGAACACCCTATATCTATTTCCATAATTATTATTTTTATATCTACAGCAGCTATTATTTTACAAAGTTTTTTTACTCAATTAGGTACTTTAACTTATCAAATATATATATTCGTTTCTTGTTTCATAGTCTGCGTGGTGGATGAGTTATTTATCTCTAAAAATAAAGAACCTATGTCATCACTAGCCTACTCTTTTTTAGGTTCTATTATAGCTGTTTCATCAGTGGGTTGGATATCACTTACTCAACTAGGACAATTATCTGTTAAATATGCTTTATTTTCTTTAATAATTTTAGCTATTTGCTCTTTTATTAGTTTTATAGAAGTTTTTTTAATTGATAAACTCCCCTACCAACAATTCAATTATATAAAGATAAGTATTTTAGCAATCTTAACTATTGTTAGTTCTATAATAGCTTATTTTACAGTTGGGCAACTATCATGGAAATTATCTGGTGTTATAGCAACCATTATTTTTATGATTTATGTGGTTAAAATGGTTCTGCTATCAGATATACATATAAAAAATTCCGTATTTGCTAAACCACTTTTCCCAATTATGTTATTAGGTTTATTAGTTTATATAAATTTAAGTATTTTTATGCGATAATAGTTTTTGCCAAACAATTTTAAAAAATTAGTTTATAACCAAGTCTTATATTTTTTAATATACAAACCTTTAGCAATATTTACAGCTGCACAATATAAAATAATTGTTATAATTAAATAA
>JAITSD010000092.1 GCA_031288055.1 Candidatus Opitulatrix roisinitermitis
TTAGTTTTTTTATTTTAGGAAACTTTTTATATCAAAGCACAATTTACAAACTTTTTAATTTATATAATTACTTAAAATTCATATAACTAATTTCCTTTATACAATTAGTCTACCCCCCCTAAAAAAGTCAAGTAAAAAAGTTAAGTAAAAAAAAGTTAAATAAATTGGCAAGTCAATAAGTTTATTAAAAAATAATAAACTTACTAAATTAAGGAATTTGTCAAGTTGAGAAGTTTAGAAAATCGAGAAACCTAAAGGGCAAAATCAAATATATTTATTTTTTAAGTCTAGGAAATTAGAAAGTATTGAATTTTCGCACACTTTAGATTTCTCGGATTCCAAACTTCTCATAGTTAAAACTTCATAGATTATAAACTCAACAAACTTTAAACCTTGAGGGTGGATTTAAGTTATACACTACTTGCCTTTGACTTTAACATTGGCAGCTGCGGCTCCTGTGTTATCAATTAACCAATTAACTGAAGCTTGATTTTGAGCTAATATAAAATGTCCATTCCAAACTGTACCGGTAAACATATTTGTTTTAGTGGCTGTAGAAATCGATAAATTAGTGCCAGACCAATCAATATCACCATTTAAGATAGCTCCTTGAAATAAACTATTCATATTTTGTGCCATCGATCCAAATTGAGTTGGTAAAACAACGCCAGCGAAAAATTGTGTACCATTAAATATATTAGATATATTAGTAGCCCTAGAAGCAAAACCTGATCCAATTGTTAAAGGACCCAAAAATTTGGCATTGCCTAAAATAAATTGCAAATTCGTGGCATTAGAGGCAAAGTTATCAGGTATTGTGAGTCCAGCATTAAAAGTGGCGTTGGAAAAAATACCATATAAATTAGTTTGATTAGACAAAACCCCATCACTAATATTAAATGCACCTAAAAATATAGTGTTAGCAAATAAATTGCCATAACCAATATATGCGGCATTTTTACCAAAGTCCTTGGGCAAAATAAATCCAGCTGGTAATGAGGCTGTTTGGAACATAGCAGAAATATTGCTAGAATTGGCGGCAAAACCAGTTGGTAAAACAAAACTTTGACTTATATTTACATCTTCAAAAAGTCTTTCGAGATTAACGCCATCGCCATTTTTAGCAAAACTGCTAGGAATAGATAATTTATTGGCTTTTAAGTATTGAAAAAGGTATTGTCCTGTACCAACATTAATGGCTTTAGCACCGAAACCAGCTGGCAAAATTAAATCACCAATTCGCGCCATGGTAAAACAGCTTCTCATTCCTGTGACATAACTAGCAAAACCTGTCGGTAAATCCAATTTATTATTTATACGACTTTGTTCAAATATATTATCTATATTAATCACATTTGCCCCAAAACCCTGAGGTAAATAAAGATTATGCAATAAATAAGGTGGGGCTGTTTGGTCAGAACCGATATAAGCAAACATATTATACATATTAGTCGCTAAACCCCCAAACCCAGCTGGTAAAATTATATCACCTCGCCCTTTAATACTATAAAAAGCATACTGCAAATCAAGTGCTGATAAACCAAAACCATCAGACATAGTAAAACCAGCTGGTAAATTGGCGTAATAAAAAATATAAGACATATTTTTAGTTTTAGAAGCGTTAAAATAACTAAAATCAAACTGCGAGGCATTAGTATTGTTCCAACCAATATTAGCGAACAAATATTTACTATTTTGTGGATTAGCCATAACTCCAGCTGGTTCGCCAATAATTAATTCAGTGCCGTTAACACAGGCCTTTAAACCGTTGAATTTATTATATGATATGTCAACTGGGGCATCGCATTGGGGAAAAGATCTAATAAAAGCAATTTTAGTGATATTATTTCTAATTAAGCCCGTATTCAAAAAATTGCTTGGATAATCAGCTTCAACTGATAAATAAGGCATAAGAGACAATTCCGCAGCTAAACTCTGTAAAAACACTACCATTTGTTGACGCGTGACTTTAGTGCTAGCTTTGAAATTGCCATCCGGATAACCGGCAGTTAATTTGGTCCTAACTAACCAAGACACCGCTGTTTTAGCCATACTGCTCAACAAATTATTGCTATCTTTAAATCTAGTCAACTGCAAATTATCACCAGCGGTAATAATTGGTGCTTTAGCAAATTGATACATAAAAATTGCCATTTGTTCGCGAGTGATAAAACTTTCTGGACGAAAAACTTTAACTCCGGCTTGGGTACATTCTTTAACTGGTTGGGCTTTACCTGAACAATTATAACCTAGGCTTATACCCTCTGAAGCCAGCCATTCAATATCACCTTTATGTTTATTTTTAGCTATATCAATAAAATTAATTGATGATTTAGTAATGACTGGAAAACCGGCTAAACGACGCATAAAAGTCGCCATTTGAGCACGGGTAGTGTTTTTAGCAGGATAAAAATTATTATCAGGAAAACCATGAGCTATATTATAACTTTGAGCCCAAGCAATATCATCTTGGGCAATTTGGGGCAATTTACTAGTGTCTTTAAAATTAACAAAATTATCTAAGCCATTCAAACTATTATGAATAACTGTGTTAGATACGCCAGCTTGGCTTACGCCGTCATCAGACACGGTATAAACTTTAGTGGCTATATAATTAGCCGCAAATAAATTAGTAAATAAATATTCGGTATCAGTTTGCGGAATACCCGTTTTAGCCACAGCTATAACATTAACATTATTATATAGTTCAATAGTGTAAGTATAATTAACAGGCGGCGAAGCTGGGGCTTGCCAATTAACTTGCAGAGATTTTAAATCAGATTGTATGACGCCTACATTGCGAGGAGATGGCGGCAGATTCGTTAATTTATCAGCTTGAGCCGCTGGCGTACTCATAACTGGGGTTATATTTACAATTAGTAAAATTACAAAGCCTAAACTAACTATTATACTTATCGCTAAAATACGATTTATAAAGTCTATTAAATTCTTCATTAATAATCTCTTAGTTATTTACTATATTTTGTCTTACTTGCCTTTGACTTTAACATTGGTAGCTGCGGCTCCTGTGTTATCAATTAACCAATTAACTGAAGCTTGATTTTGAGCTAATATAAAATGTCCATTCCAAACTGTACCGGTAAACATATTTGTTTTAGTGGCTGTAGAAACCGATAAATTAGTGCCAGACCAATCAATATCACCATTTAATTTGGCATCACGAAACATATTACTCATATTAGTCGCTGCGCTGCCAAATCCGTTTGGCAAAACTAGGTCATTACTTATAGTAGTCTCAGAAAAAAGATTATTTATATTAAAACATTTTGGGACAAAATTAGTACCTATTGTTAAATTACCACTAATTGTGGCTCGTTGAAACATATATTCACAGGTGGTGGTATTAACCATAAAATTATTTCCTATATGTATGCCATTAATTTTAGTGAAATCAAAAAGCGAGGAGGATGAAGTAACACTAGGCAAAAAATTATTTCCTATATATAAACCGCCTTTAATTTCAGCATTTTGCATAAGTCCTGAAGAAGCACTAACAGTTTTTGTCAAAAAATTATCACCTATAATTAATTTACCATCTATTTTAGCATAGGAAAAAATTGTATAATCATAACTAACAGGCATAAAATTATCCGGTATTATTACATCTCCACTTATTTTATTTATTTGGAGAAAATATTGTACACCAGTAGCTTTAGGAAAAGTGGCCTTAATAGTTAAATTACCTTTAATAGAGGTACTGTGCATAAAAGAATAAGCTTGAATCATATTTTGACCGAATGTAAACGGTAAAGTTATATCACCATTAAAAGTGGCAGAATAAAACATATCAGTCATGTCTGTAGCCGCACTGCCAAACCCATCTAGCAGCGAAAAATTAGCTGGCAAAGTAACGCGGGCAAACATATAATTCATACTAGTGGCTGCACTCCCAAATCCAACTGGCAAGGAAAAGTTAGCCGGTAAGACGGTTTCTTGAAATGAATTATTCATAAAAGTCGCCACACTGCCAAAACCAGCTGGCAATGAAAGCCCATTTAGCAATGAAGCATATGCCCACATATATCTCATATCAGTTGCCATTGACCCAAACCCCTTTGACAAGTTTAAATTATTAGAAATAAGGCTATTATTAAACATATTTGCCATAGATCGTGTGTGATTAGCGTGTAAATTATCTATATTTACCTTTACGCCAGCCGAATTATTTAACTTGCCTAATAACCAATTAGAATTAACTGGATTAGAAAATACGCCACCAGGCTCGCCAATAGTTAATTCCGTGCCATCAACACAAGCTTTTACGCCGTTAAAATTATTATATGATATATCTATAGGAGCATCACATTGCGGAAAAGATTTTATAAAATCAACTTTAGTGATAGTAGTTCTAACTAAACCAGTATTCAAAAAATTAGTTGGGTTGTTGCTTTCTAGCTCTAAATAAGGCATAAGTTCTAGTTCAGCGGCTAAACTTTGCAGGAAAATCACCATTTGTTGGCGGGTGACTAACTTATCAGCTTTAAATTCGTCATCAGGGTAACCGGCAGTCAATTTAGTCTTTATCAACCAAGACACCGCCGTTTTAGCCATACTATCTGATAAATTATTGCTATCTTTAAATCTATTTAACTGCAATTTATCGCCAGCGGTGATAATTGGAGCTTTGGCAAATTGATACATAAAAATAGCCATCTGTTCGCGGGTTATAGAACCGTCAGGACGAAAAACTTTATCGCCAGCTGCTTGACAAGTTTTAACTGGCACACCTTTGGCGATACAATCATAACCAATAGTTATATTCTCTGAGGAAGCCCAAGCAATATCATCTTTATGTTTATTTTTAGATATATCAGTAAAATTTAGAATTGGCTTAGTTATAACTGGATTGCCAGCTAATTTACGCATAAAAGTGGCCATTTGAGCACGAGTGGTGGCTTTATTTGGCTGGAAAGTAAAATTCGGATAACCGTGTAAAATATTATAACTTTGAGCCCAAACAATATCATCTTGAACTAATTGCGGTAATGAACTAGTGTCTTTAAAATTAACAATTTGCCCTTTAGCTTCTAAACTATTATGAATTATGGTATTGCTCGTGGCTGGCGAACTCACTCCATCAGCTGTCACAGTATAAACTTTAGTAGCTATATAATTATTAGCGGGTAAATTGCTGAATAAATATTGGCTGTCTGTTTGCGGAATACCAGTTTTGGTTACAGCTACAGCATTAACATTATTATATAACTCGATAGTATAAGTGTAATTAGTTGGCGGCGTAGCTGGAGCTTGCCAACTGACTTTTAAGGTCTTTAAATCAGACTGAGTAGTTGCCACATTACGAGGAGCTGGTGGTGGGTCAGCTAAACCGGTAAGCGTAATTTTATCAGCAGTTTGATTATTTGATTTTTGATTGCTGTTATTTAATATAATATTGGTTTGAGTTTGAATCGCATAAGCTTGTGGTAAATTGTCAACTAACAAAATTGTTAAACCTAAAGCTATTACTATAAGCGTTATAAAACCTCGACTTATAAAATGCTGACTGCTCAGAAAATTAAATAAATTGTTTTCTTTCATAATTTATATCCTGTTCTTTATAATGTATATTTTTTGAAAATACACAAATTACTATTGTTCTTTTTTACTTTTTATATAAACTAATTAAATAATCCATACATAAATCAGCTTATCAGACTATGTAAATAAATTACCAATTTAAACAAAACATTTAACAAACTAAGATTTAATTAGTTATTTTTTATAACAAAACTAGAATTAACTACCCTTAACTTTCACATTTGTAGCACCAGCTCCTGTGCCATCAATTAACCAATCAACCGAAGTTTGATTTTGAGCTAATATAAAATGACCATTCCAAGTTATGATATTAAATAAATTACCTTTAGTGGCTGTGGAAGCAGTTAAATCAGTACCCGACCAATCAATATCGCCATTTAGAACAGCATATTGAAACATATCAGACATATCAATCACTACACTACCAAAGCCAGTCGGCAAAACGAAGTTAGCCGGTAAATTAGCATTTTCAAACATCCAAGTCGTATCTGTGGCCTTAGACCCAAACCCATCTGGCAATTCAAAACCAGCCAGTAATGTTGTGTCAGTAAACATAGAACTCATATTAGTCGCCGTACTTCCAAAACCAGCTGGCAGAGTAAAACTAGTTATTGGTAAACTAGCCCCCTCAAACATATATCTCATACTTTGTGCCACACTTCCAAAACCAGCTGGCAAAGCCAAACTAGCGGGCAAACTAGCACTATCAAACATAGCATACATATTAGTCGCCTGACTACCAAATCCACCAGGTAACGAAAAATTACTTGACAAAGTAGCACCATCAAACATATTTGCCATATTAGTAGCAACACTGCCAAACCCGTCCGGTAAAACAACATTAGCTAGTAAAGTAGCACTATCAAACATATGACTCATATCTACTGCTGTTTTTCCAAAATCACTAGACAAAGCTTGTACAGCTTTCAAACTACTACCTTTAAACATATGTTCCATATTAGTAATATTTACAGTATTTAAATTAGTTAAATTAATCTCAACCCCACCAGACACAGATAATTTACTAAAAAGATAAGAACTATCAGCATTAGCTATAACTCCGGCAGGACCCCCTACAACAATTTCTGTGGAGTTGGCAACACAAGCCATTACACCGCCTTTACCATCAAATGATACATCAGTTGGGCTAGAACAAGTAGGCAAGGTGTTTTGGAAAGATATTTTAGTAATTTGGCTTCTGTTTAAATTAGGCACATCTAAAAAGTTAGTTGGATTAGCAGTTTCAGTTTTCAAAACCGGATTAATGTCTTTAACCTTTATTCTGGTATTATCACTAATACCGCTATCTGTAATTAAAAAAGTCACCGATTCGGTGTTTTTAACCAAAAAATAATGACCTCCCCAATTAGTATTTTTAAACATATCTGTTTTAGTAACGCCCGTTTTATCTTTAAAGTCAGTATTTGACCAATCAATATCAGTATTTAAAACAGATTCAGTAAATAAATTAGACATATTTGTGGCTTGAGAACCAAAATTAACTGGCAAAACAAAATTGTTCGGCAAAGTAACATTTTGGAACATAGCCGATATATTCGTTACCAAAGGGGCAAAATTACTTGGTAAGGTGAATTGGTCCGACAAAACACAACTATTAAACATATTTGAC
>JAITSD010000001.1 GCA_031288055.1 Candidatus Opitulatrix roisinitermitis
ATCCAAGGGCTAGGAATACGAGAAATACCAAAACCATAAATTTTATTACTAGAATAAGTATATGGACGATTACTACCCGGTTTATCAGTAAATGGCATACCAAATATACAACCATGTGGTTCAGCCACAACTGGAAAAGTATTACCTCGGGAAAACTCAAAAGCATTATTTGTACCTCTACGAGTATCAATATAATTAATTTTGCTACCTATATATTGATCTAATTCAAAAATATCATCAATTTTAACATTGATTTCTAAAGGATAAGTCATAGTGACTTCAACAATTTTCTTACCAGCAAAATTAGATAAATCAACTATTTTATAATTATCTTGATCTGCAAAAAGCGTTTTTGAATTATATTGATCATCCACTTTTAAAGATATACCATTTTGATCTGACATACTATCACTTAATTTACTACCGTTATCAAAAACCAAATCTAGTGACCAATAAGTACAATCATAACGAGATTCATAATTTAATTTACCATAATTAGGATTAGCTTTTAGTTTCTTATAAAACCCATCATCAGCTTTTTTTAATGCTTGATTCGATAAGTGAAAATCGTAAACTAAATAATCACCAAAATTTATCATTTTACCAACTAAATCCATAAAACTCCCTACTTTATATAAAATAATTATCCACTAAAACTGACGAATCTATATACCACTGATTTGTTGTTTTAACAAAATCGTAATTTATTTGACTTATATGATTTTTATAAGGACTAGCACCATCTTTAGCTGTTACCAAAATAGATTTCTGAGCTGCTTGAACTTGTAAATTATTGGTATTTTGCCAAAGTATTTTAAATTGCTCCACTGAATTATTTAATTTATAATTATTAAAAAAAGTCTGAATTTCAATCTTTGTACTTTGTCGTTTACTTGGAACAATAGTCAAAAGATATTTTTCCATATTATTCTGATTTACAGCTTGATAATTATTCACTAAAACAGTTAAACAACTTTTAGCTTCTACAACATCGCTCACATTACCAGTAATAGATACACCGTAATCGGTCGGAATTGAAGTTCCAACAAAATCAGATAATAGCCCGGTGATTAAACCAAACAAACAAATTATAAAAATTATTACAAAACTAAAAAAAACAGTTTTAGTTTTATTATTTAATATTTGTATAAACTTTGGACTACTATTTGACTGATTATAATTCATATTTATTTCAATTATACCACATTATACTGTTTTCAGGTTTCTCTACCTATTACTCCAGGTCTTTGTAAACCAAGTGGAATGCCATCAAAAGAACGATAATTTACGCCACTAAAATCGAATCTCGGTAAATGATATTTTTTTAGCACTTCCAAGAACTGATTATAATTATTATCACTTTTTCCCCACAGCACTTCCGCTAAAGCCGATAGCCTAGGCCAAGCCGCATCCTCTAAACGCATAAACGAATCAAAATGTTCTGACCATAAAGCTGCTTGGCTACCTAATACAGAATCAATCTTAGTAATGTTTTTAACAGGATCAAAATTATAGACACTTTTTAAAGATATAGTTTTTGCCACAGGAATTGGTTCTTGGGGACTGTTAGATTGTTTCCAATCAAAATAAACTCTCTGTTGAGGCATATTGACAACCTTATAACCTTTTTCAACAGCTAAAACAGTCTCTTTAGAATCTGTCCAACACGCAATAATAATATCTTTAGGCGGATTAAACTCTAAAATATCATTCCAGCACATAACCTGACGATGATAAGTTTGTAAAAATTTAACTATAAGCTTTATAAAATAGTTTCGCAACTGTCCAGTATTTTGAACACCTAATTGCTTCATTCTGTACTTTATCCTAGGTGACTTATCCCATTTATCAACTGGACATTCATCACCCCCTATCATAATAACTTTTGCTGGAAATATGTCACAAATCTGTCCAAAAACATTTTCTAAAAATCTAAAGGTTAATTCTTCAGCATTCAAAATCTCAAAACTAACTCCCCAAGTGTCCCAAACTGATATTTTTCTTAAGTTTCCATCAGCATAGTCAACACCTAATTGGGGATAAGCCGCTATAGCAGCTTGACTATGTCCTGGAATGTCAATTTCCGGTATTATACTTATGCCGCGACTCTTAGCATAAGCCACTATTTCTTTTAAATCGTTTTGCGTATAAAATCCACCGTGAGGTCTTTTGTCATATTTAGGAGACCCTCCTCCCACTTGTGATCGTTTACGAAAAGCTCCAATTTGAGTTAATTTAGGATAACCTTTAATTTCCACTCTCCAACCTTGATCATCAGTTAAATGCCAATGTAAAATATTTAATTTATGCATAGCCATAATATCAATAAAGCCTATAATATCTCGTTTTGGAAAAAAATGTCGTGCTACATCCAAATGACAACCCCGCCAAGTGAATTCAGGCCAATCATAAATTTGACAAGCTGCAATCCTAATACATTCTTGACCACTTAGGTTTTGATAATTCGATGCAGAAGAATAAATATATGAGGGCAACATCTGTAAAAAAGTTTGAACTGCATAAAAAGCTAATTGTTCAGTTTGACAATTAATCAATATTTTATTGGGTAAAACTATTAAATTATAAATTGATTTGTTATTAACAAACTTATTATTATTTAATTTATTATAATCTAATTTATCAGAAAAATCTAATTTATCAGCCAATGATTGCGAGAAAATTATATTTGCTTTTGTGGGATCATCAGTTAAAGATATTCTAAAATGCGGCAAAACTTTCTCCACTAATAAACGAGCCGGTTGATAAAACTTACTCTCAAAAACAACTCGTAAAGGTTTATCAAATATAAATTCACCATCTAAGCGTTCATACTTCTTTACAGAAGGCAAAAAAGGTTTTCCCATTATTTCCCTACTTTCAAATTTACATTAACCTAAATATTATAATAAAATAACAAATTGACTTGTAGCCAATATTTACAATTATATTTTATCATCTAAACCATAATTTTATGAAGTATTTACAAAAATATAAGCTTATTATATAGTATTTAGCTATATATAGCAAAATAATTATTGTAATAATAAAATTATTTATTTATTTAGAAAATCTTAAAGTAACTAAATAAAACGGTTGTGTTTCTAAGACTAAAATATTATCATTTTTGGCTTTATACGATTTATAAATATCATTTGGTAAATTATCAGTTTCTAATAAATCAACTTCTTTAACTTTATAATTTTGCAAAAGTTTAGATAATTTAATATTAGATTTAGCTCTAGCACCATACGGCTCATAAAATCTAGCAATTATATCACCAGATTTATCGTCAGCTAATTTTATCCAATCAAGCACTAATTTACCTTGTAAATTATCAATTTCTAAAAACTGTGAATAGTCAAAAATAAATTCATTATTTAATTGATTGGCCTTATCTAAAATCATATCTAAAACACTATTATTATTGTTGCGTTGACCAGCCACTAAACTTATTTTGAAATCAGAATATTTGTTTTTTTCAGATCTGGGATCTGGGTATTTAGAGGATTTTAAAATAGTGGGTCTCAATTGCGTTCCGCCACCAACAATCGGCGTTGAGTCAAAACCGTAAAGACCATTATTTACCACACCAATTTGTAAGTCATTATTTTCTATAAAAACAAATCGTTGCATACTAGTTTCAAATTTAGCATCATCAGCCAATAAATTATTATAAACAGGTCTTTCTATTAAACCGTATTGGGTTTCAGCTTTAGTTATATTAGCTGCCAAATCTAACGGCAAAGCCAGTTTAAGCAATTTTTCCTCCTCTGCCCAATCAACCCTTATATCCAATTCAGGACCGCTTGACTGATTATTTAATGAAATTGTCAAACTAAAAAGCGATTTATCACTTTTAAAATCAAAAGTTACGCCATTTGAATTAACAACTGTTTTATCAGGTTTTATAAACTCTTTTATGGCGTGAAAGGCCGATTTATCAATATCCCAAGTATCCCACTGAATAGGCTTATCATCTAACAGTTGCAAAACAGCAAATTTCTGCCCTTTAGGAATTAGCTGTTCAAAATTATTACTCGTCTTTATCTCATAAGATGATATATAACCTAATTTATCAATTTTTATACGACAATTATCGTTAAAAAGCTCATAAGCTCTAGCTGATTTAGTCAATTTTACTTTATTTATAAACGGCTGATCAACTCTATTTAGAGTATCTTTAATTAAAGTTCTCAACTGTGAACATGACCAATTTAACTCTTTAACAGTTTGATCTACCACCCAGGCAATAGCCGTACCCGGTAAAATATCGTGAAACTGATTTAATAATAAGTTTTGCCAAATATTATCTAATTTCTCATCTGGATAAGCATATTTAGTTTTAGCCAAAGTTTTGCTAACACAAAC
>JAITSD010000013.1 GCA_031288055.1 Candidatus Opitulatrix roisinitermitis
AAAAGCTGTTTGCCGTCTAATTTGAGAGGTTTTTAAAATTCGTGTAGCTTTTATAGCTGGTAAATTACAACCAAAGCCTATAATAATAGGTAAAATACTATTCCCTTCTAGCCCAATTCCGCGCATAAGTTTATCTGATACTAAAGCTGCTCTAGCCAAATAACCACAATTTTCTAAAATAGCTAAAGCTATAAAAATGAATAAAATAGGCGACACAAACTCTAAAAGAGTAAAAATTGTGGCAATAATAGTACTCAACACAAAGTTTTGCCAAACACCTGTGGAAAACAATAAACTAAAATTATCTGTAATAAAGTTTCTAGCCGGACCATCAATAAAATCAATAATTGGAAATGATATATAAGTGGAAAATTGAAATACTAAAAACAAAATAATTAGAAAAAAAACTGAACCAAAAAACTTATTTAATAAAACTTTATCTATTCTATCCGATAAAGTTAATTTATCTATATTTGATATTGACAGTTTTTTTTCTATATCTGCTACCCACTTAATATTAGTTTCAAAATTATTTTTAGTCTCAGCAATAAATTTTTTAGAATCAAATAATATTTTAGTTTTATTAGTATCTAAATTACGACCTATTTTATAAATTAGACTTTCTAAATCTTTAATACCTTTTGCTTCGCGGGAATCTATTAAAATTGTCGGTAACTTTAATATTTTACTAATTTTTTCAACATCTAAATCCATTTGTCTTTTTCTAGCAATATCAGCCATAGTAACTACTAAAACAATTGGTATATTTAACTGTTTCAATTGAGCTAATAAATATAAACTACGAGAAATATGCATAGCATCAGCCACTAAAATTATTAGATCAGGGTTTAAAACATTATTTTTATTAAGTAAAGCATCAACAGCAACTTTTTCATCAACACTATTATGAATAAAAGATATTAAACCGGGTAAATCAATAACTATATTACCTTGCCACCAGCCTTTATTAACTGTTACAGTGGTTCCTGGAGCATTAATTATTTTTTGATTTTGACCAGTTAAACTATTAAACAAAGTTGATTTACCTACATTAGGATTACCCACTAAAGCAATAGTTTTAGGCATACTTGACTTCAAGTGACTTAGCAATATAAGGTGACAGCCCTATTCTTTCAGTTCCACGAGAAATAAGCAAAGAGCCAAAAGGACACATTTGGCAAACTCTTAATTTTGAACCTTTTTTTAATCCTAATTCGCATAATCTAATTTTTTCATCACCGGATAAATTTATAGCTACTATTTCACATTTTGCATCTATTGGGCAATCAGATAGTAGCATAAAAACAGTTTACCATAAGCCCCTAATTTGTTTTTTAAAACTTTATTGAATAAAATAGATTTATGCTATATGAAATAAGCCTGCTTATCAATTCTAAAACCATTTAAAAAATCTCTAATACCAACAACATTTCGAGATTCAACTTGAAGTTGCAAAACTTCTAAAAAGCCGACGCCGCATTTAATAAATAACCGTTTTTTAGAACTTATTATTGATCCAACTGGCAAATTATTATTTTCTAATAAATAATCCTTAACAAATTGCGGAATATTATTATTACTTATTTGCTCAGCATATAAAATAAATAAATTAAGTTGTTTATTATTTGATAATTTTAAATTAGTTTTAGCCTTAGGTTGGGGATTAAAACTACGAATTTTTTGACTAATATTAACTGCTGTATCAGCCCAATTAATATATGAATTTACTCCATCTAATTTTGGTGCTAGCGAAGATTTACCTTGTTGTTTTACAAAAGTAATTTTGCCTTTATTTAATTTTTGAAAAAAAATTAACAACTCCTTAGAACCTACTCTAGATAACTTATCTAAAAGACCGCCAGCCGTTTCAGTGCTGTCTAATTTATATTCTTTTTGGCAAGCAATCTGCCCAGTATCCATACCCTCATCTATTTTAAAAATAGTTATACCTGTTTTGTTACATCCATAAAAAATAGCATTTTCAACAGGGGCAGCACCTCTAAATTGTGGCAAAAGTGAAAAATGTAAATTAAACCAACCATATTTAGAAACCTCTAAAATAGATTTTTTTAAAATATAGCCATAAGCTACTACTGCTATAGCATCCAAATTTAAAGCTTGTAATTTTGTTTTAACTTCACAAGTATTAGGATTTTGAGTTATAACTTCAATATTTAACGATTCGGCTAATAAGTGAACTGGGGATTTTATTAATTTTTTAGAGCGACCTTGGCGGGCTGGCGGTCTTGTTAAAACTGCTTTAACATCAAAGTTAGCAGCTAATTTTTCCAGCGAAGGCAAAGCTGCTTGAGGCGTGCCAGCAAAAACTAAACGCATAATTTATATAATACTATTTCTTATGATTTAAATTAGATAAAGCTAAACCAGCTTCTCTGTGATCTAATCGGCGTAAAAATAATTTTGCTACATCAGGATCTAATTCTTGGCTACTCATAGCATCAATTAAAGCTATCCTTTGACCCTCTACAACATCTTGTAAAAACTCGTCAACAAATTCATCCTTATCGGAGCCATAAACATTATCAAGCCTTTGATATTGATCCCAGACATACTTTAAATAATTAGTGTCAACTGCTCCAGCTGATTCTTTTTCAATGTATTTAATGGCTCTTTTAACAGCACTAACCATAATTCTTTGAGCTTTAGCATACTCCTTATTTAAATATAATCTATTTTTGGGATTAAATTTAATAGTTTTTTTCATTAAAATAGGCAAAGTGCTACCCTGTATAATTAAAGTGAATAAAACCACTATCATAGCCACAAATTTTATAAAATAGCCGTCAAAAGATAAATCACCTTGCGGCAAATCAGCTGGTATTGAGGCAGCCGCAGCTAAAGTTACTACTCCTCTCATACCTGCCCAGGATATCAACACATTTTCTTTTATTGTAAACTTTCCAACAATATCTGATGACTTATTTAAAACTTTTGACGCAAATTCAGTTATATAATGCACAGAAAATATCCAGGCAAACCTAATAACTAATAAAACTAAAATAATTAAAAAACCAACTCCTAAAGCATACAAAGGCGTAAAATTACCGAAAGCTTGATCTAAAATAATTTTATGTATTTGTAAACCCATATAGGCAAAAACAAAAATCTCTAATAGAGAATCAACCGACCGCCATAAATTACGCTCCTGAATTCTAGTATCGTAATTTAAATGCAACGAAGATTTTTCTACCACAAAACCAGCTGAAACTACTGCCATAACCCCTGAGGCATAAAAAATTTCCTCAGACACAAAATATACAAAAAAAGGAATTATTAAAGTAAAAACAGTAATAAGTGAAGGATTTTCAAAAAGCCGTCTAATTGAATTAGTAATAAAACCAAAAACAATTCCTACCAATATACCAACAATTGTTGTGTATAACATTAATAAAATAGGTGAAGAAAATAACTCTTCCTTTAAGTAAAGTTGCGAAGCCGCAAATGAAAATAAAGTTAAAGCTACAGAATCATTGATTAAAGATTCACCTGTTAAAACCGACATTATTTTACTAGGTAAATGCATTTTTTTACCTATCGCCACTGCTGAAACAGCATCTGGTGGTGCCACAGTAGCTCCTAATAATAAAGCTGCTGCAAACGGCATAAATGGAATTAATGTATGAAAAACAAAAGCTACCACAAAAGCTGACACCGCCACTAAACCAAAGCCTAAAGATATAATATTTGTTCTCAACTGCATAAATTTAAAACTAGACAAATTTCTAGCTGAGGAAAATAAAATCGGTGGTAAAACAATTTCAATTAAAACATATGGGTCAATCACTATATTAGGTATATTAGGTATAAAAGAAAATACCCCAAAAATAATCAAAACAGATATATGGGGTTGAGTATTCCATCTTTCAGCCAAAGCCCCGAAAGTAACAGCTAATAAAACAACCACCAATAAATAAATTATTTCCATATAAAACTATTTCTATATAAAATACCCTTTTCAACCAAAATTTATTATTTTTATTTCATCTACGATCATTAAACAAAGCTAATAAGCGTAATATTTCAAAATAAATCCAAATTACTGAAAGCATAATTCCAAAAGCACATTTCCAGGAAAATTGTATATTTTGTCCTGTTTGAATGCCTTGATCTATGACCGCTAAATCAGATACTAACATTAAAGCACCTAAAATTATAGCCAATAAAGAAATTAATGGACCAAATGATGTAGAAAAAATACCGGCTCCAGACATAGAACCAATAGCTACTAAAATTAGATTTATAACTGATAAAATAACATAAGCTAAAACCGATATAGATAGAAATTTCATAAACTTTTGATTTACTTTAATCAAACCTGATCTATAGATTACAAACGAAGCTGCTACAACTGCAATAGTGGCTAAAATAGCCGTTAAAACTATGCCTTGATAGGCCATTTCATAAGTTTTTGATATAGTACCCACTAAAAAACCTTCAGCCGCTGAATAACCTAAAACTAGAACTGGTTTAGGCATAGTTTGAAAAGCTGCTATAAGCCCTAAAACCAAAGATAAGATAATCGCTAAAAGCAACATACCCGAAAAACCATGAACCGCACTATTAACTGACATATCATTGCTATTAATAGCCATTTTAGGCGAAGCTATCCAACCTAAAAAAGCAAAAACTATTAATATACCAAAAGACAAGTCTAAAGCTCTGTTAACCGATTTTTTGGTCATAACTGCCGTATCGGTAATAGTAGCCTTAGCTTGATAAAATGACGAATTTGACATATAAGCCCCACCGCTTACAAAAGGCATTCTACTCTTACTAGATCCTTGTGTATTTGTTTGCTGACTAGCCATAAATTACTCCTTTAAAACAATTATTTAGTTCCTTAAAGAGTTTATCAGAAAATAAAGTTTTATTTACAGTCCTTTTATATAGCTTTATTTGAGAAAAATATTTATTTATAAAGTTCAGTATACTCTGGCACAGATTTCCAATTAAAAGCCACGCCTTTTAAACTCTTGGATGAAACGGCTGAAATATCTGGTACATAAGTTGGTATAGAGGGCAAAAATTTAAAAAGCAGACTTTCAGCTGTTTGATATATTTTATTAGCTGAATCTATACTAGAAGCTGTAGCAGCTTCAAATAACAAATTATCAAATCCTTCATTAGAAAATGCCGAATAGTTTGCTCCATTATCTATAGCCTGTGTGCTAAAAACAGGTGTTAAATAATTTTCAATAGATGGATAATCTGGTTGCCAATTATTTCTATAAACACCCTTAACTTCATGCATTTGCTCCATAGTTAAAAGAGTTTTTTTATCTGGCACACTTTTAGCTGTTGATGATATATTAAGAGAAGTTTTTATAGAATTAGATACCGCTTCAAAAAAAGCCTTTTCACCAGAATCGGCATTATAATAGATATTAAATTCCGGATTTTTAAAGTCCTTTATTTTATCAGCTTCTTGCCACTTATTTTTAGCTAATTGGGGATTAAATTCTAAAATTTGATTACCTTCAACAAAATCAGTAGCACCACTAATTAACTCATTATTTGGCACATAAGCAACTGGTAAATTAGCAGTATCTGCAAATATTTTGTTAATAATTTCTTGACGATTAATAGATAAAGAAATAGCTTCTCTACGCAATATACCTTCTTCATCCCAAGCAAAATGAGGTAAGTTTTTATCTATTTGTATACCTCTATATAAAGGCGAAACCTCAGAGAACGAGTTAACCGATTCATCATTTTTAAATGTTCTAATTTGAGTACTAGGTATTTGTTCTAATAAATCTAAATTGCCTGATTGGACATCTGAATAAGCTGCTTGAGCACCATCAGAATAAATAATATAATCTACACCTTGATTTTTAGGAATATAAGAACCTTTATAATTAGAATTCAATCTTAAAGAAATAATTTGATCATGCTGCCAGCTCTCAACAATATATGGTCCATTTGATATAGGTTTTTCGCCATAAGATTCATCTAATATGCCTTCTGTATCAAACTTAGAATTAGGTACAGGAAAAAAAGCACTGTAGCCTAAACGCAAAGGAAAAGTAATGGACGGCTCTTTCAAAACTATTTTAAAAGTATAGTCATCAACTTTTTGCAAACCTGATAAAATCTTAACCTGAGGATTTTCGTCTGACACCTCATCATAACCTTGAATTATATCAAAAAAAGATTGATTAGACTGTCTATTAGTTGATAAAGCCGTATAATTCCAAGATTTTAAAAACGAGTCAGAATTAATTATTTCACCATCACTAAATTTCCAATCATTTTTTAAATGAATAGTATAGACTTTATTATCTGGATCTGGCACAATTGATTCAGCTATTTCATTTTTAATTGAGCCATCCTTATTATAAGTAACTAACCCAGAAAAAACTGTATCGACTATAGTACCTCCACAAGTTTCAGAAGCATTTCCTGGTACTAATTTCATTTGGGGCTCACAACCATAAACTCTTATAATTTGATTAGAATTTGATCCACCCGAACAAGCTGATAATACAGAGTTTAAACCTAAAAATAGAATAATAACACTAACTAAAACTGAGGCTTTTTTTAAATTATTATATGACTGATCTTTCATAAAATAAAGCTAGCAAATTTATTACAAGCTAGCTTGTTGTCTATCTAATATAACAAAAAAATAACATATTATTCAACTGTAACAGACTTAGCTAAGTTTCTTGGCATATCAATGTCTAAATTTAAAGCTCCAGCTAGAGAACAGGCAAAAATTTGCAAGGGTATAATGTCTAAAATAGCACTAAAAAGAATAGGTGTTTTAGGTCTAAAAAAAGTTTTAGTTATCCCTTTAGGTAATGTTTGATCCCCTTGTTCAGCTATAGCCACCACTCTAGCTCCCCGACTAGCAATTTCCTCAATATTAGAAATAACTTTTGCATGAACACCCGCTCTATCATTTTGCGGCGGCACTATTACAAAAACCAATTGACCTGGTTCAATTATAGCAATAGGACCGTGTTTTAATTCGCCAGCCGCAAAACCTTCCGAATGTATATAAGCTATTTCTTTTAATTTTAAAGCACCCTCCAAAGCTATAGGATAGCCTATATGACGACCCAAAAATAAAACAGATTTTTGTCTTTTTTGCAATTTAGCAAACTGACAAATCTCTTCATAATGAGTTAAAATTTTAGCTATTTTATCAGGCAAAGTTTTTAACTCTTGTAATTTGGTAGTTATCTCATCTATAAATAAATTACCCCTTATTTCGGCCAAATATAAGCCTAATAAATAACAAGCAGTTATTTGAGCTAAAAAAGCCTTGGTTGAAGCCACAGCAATTTCTCGTCCAGCGTAAGTATATAAAACAGCATCACATTGTCTATCTAAAGCCGACCCTAGAGTATTTACAATAGCTAAAGTTTTGGCACCTTGTTCTTTAGCATAACGAACAGCCATTAATGTGTCCATAGTTTCACCAGATTGGGAAATTGCTACTACTAAAGTTTTAGAATCAACTATTGGATCTCTATATCTAAATTCGTGAGCATATTCCACTTCCACAGGTATTCTACACCAATGTTCAATAGCAAATCTAGCTACATATCCGCTATGAGCAGCAGTCCCACAAGCAATTACAGTTATTTTATTAATTTGAGCAAAATAAGATTTATCAAAGGACAATTTATCTAATTCGATAATTCCCTCATTAGTTCTTCTGCCATAAATAGTATTTCTAACTGCTGATGGTTGTTCTCTTATCTCTTTTTCCATAAAAGATGAATAACCGCCTTTTTGAGCTTGATTTATATCCCACAATATTTCATATTTTTGAGATGTAAAATTAATTTCCTGATTATGTTTATCAAAAACTGATACTTTTTCACAAGTTATAACTGCTAATTGATCTTGTTTTATCTCTACAGCATTTTTAGTGTGATTAACAAAAGCTATAACATCACTAGCCACAAAATTATAATTTTCGCCTAAACCTATAACTAAGGGTGAATTATGTCTAGCACAAACTATTTTAGAACTATCATTAATATCCATAGCCACAAAAGCCCAAGAACCTTCTAAAATATTCACTAATTTAAACATAGCTTTTGATAAATCTTTTTCTTTAATCAAAATATGAGCTAAGGCTTCGGTTACTATTTCAGTATCAGTACCGCCTTGTAATTTTTTACCTCCTAAAACAGTTTTATGAATTCGGCTAGCATTTTCTATAATACCATTATGAACCAAAGCTACTTGTCCATTAGATGATATATGAGGATGAGCATTAACTATACTAGGTTTTCCGTGAGTAGCCCAACGAGTATGTCCTATAGCAGCATTGGATAAACTAAAAGGTGTTTTAGCAATTTTTCTTTTTAAATTTGCTAATTTGCCAACAGCTTTTGTGACTTCTACTCGATTATTAACTATCTGAGCAATACCTGCTGAATCATAGCCTCTATATTCTAAATATTCCAACCCTTCAAAAACTAATTTCCAGCTATTAAGTGATTTATTAGTTTGAATATACCCAACTATACCACACATAATATATAGTTTAGCTTATGTTAGACTGTAAATATGCAACTTGTGGGACATAGTTTGAATTTTTCTATACCTAAGTCCCAAACTGATAATGCAACTGAAAAAGGTGCAATTATACTATATCTCAACGACTTTCCAACTTTTTCTTTTCCTGTTCAAAATGCCAAAATCTGCGATATGTCCACTTTCGATAGATATGATTATTCTGTTGATTTACCTATTGATTTTGTCAAATCTCTCTATGGTTGGGCCAATGTTAAATTAACTAATAATAATAAAACATGGATTTTACAGGAAAAATTAGAATTTGATAAA
>JAITSD010000077.1 GCA_031288055.1 Candidatus Opitulatrix roisinitermitis
ATATTGTCATTAGATACTAATTCTATATTAAATGAAACAGCTTTTGAAATATTACTACCAACTAATTGGCCTTGATTATTACCATATAAAAGTTGATTATTTGGTAGGCTATTAACTCCTGTTCCGCCTTTAGCCACCGGCAAAACTGTTGAGTTAGTTGCGGCACTAACTTGAGTTAAATTACCACTTATAAAAGTTACTATACCGAATAAAAATAAACAAAACACAGCTCCTAATTTTTTAAAACTGAACTTATTCCAGTTTTTCCTAATTTCTGTATTATTTTTCCTAATTTCCATATTAAAATTATTCCAAAAAAAAAAAACTTAATAGCCTGATAATTTTCTAATAAAATTGTTGTAATCAAAATATTAAAAAAATAAAATAAAAGTTCTAGTCCTAAAAATTTAAATAATACTGAAAAGTCAATTTGATATATATGTTAAACTGTATATGTGATTTCGGTGGCAAATTTTCAGCAAGAACGCCAATTGATTCCTGATAAACCAGGTGTATATAAATATTTAAATAAATCTGGAGATATTATATATGTTGGTAAAGCTAAAAATTTAAAAAAGCGTCTATCGTCCTATTTTGTGGCATCTAGACGGCTTGATAATAAAACTTATACAATGATTCAAAAAGCCAAAACTATTGAATGGACAATAGTTATGTCTGAAATTGAAGCTTTAACTTTAGAATATTCTTATATTCAAAAATATAAACCGCATTATAATATTTTATATACTGACGACAAATCATATCCATATTTAGCTATAAATTATAATGATGATTTTCCCAGAGTTTTTATTACTCGCAATAAAAGACAAACTAATATAAAATATTTTGGACCCTTTACGCAAATTTGGGCTATTAGGCAAACTTTAAATAATGTGACAGATATTTTACCTTTAAGAACCTGTACAAAAGGAGTTTTTCAAGGTGCCAAAATATCTGATAGACCGTGTCTTTTAGGTTTTATAGGTAAATGTTTGGCTCCTTGCGTTAATAAAGTTAGCCAAAAGGATTATTATAAAGTTTTAGATGATTTTTCTCAATTTATGTACGGTAATACTAAAGGTATTAAATCAAAATTAAAACAAGCTATGAATGAGGCTTCTTGGAAACAGGAGTTTGAACAGGCTGCTATTTACAAAAAAAAATTAGACGCCCTAGATATAGTTTTAGCTAAAAATTCGGCAGCTATTTCTGACTCTGTTACAGCTGATTTTTTAGCAATTACTTCTGATGAATTAAATGCGTGTATATATGCTTTTTACGTATCTCATGGATCAATTATAGGTGAACAAAAATGGTTTATTATTAAAAATTTGATTGATAAAAATCAGACAGTTTTAGAAAATATTTTGTTTGATTTGTATAGTAGTACAAAATATATTCCATCTAAAATCTTTGTTAATTTAACTTTACCTGATATGACTTTACAAAATTATTTATCTGGGAAAACTTTTAAAAAAGTTACTATACAGACTCCTAAAAAAGGTAAAACGCTGGCACTTTTAGATAAAGCCTTACAAAACGCTAAAGAAAATTTAGCTACTCAAAAACAATCTCGTTTAATTAATATTGCTAATAGAACTGAGGCTTTACAAGAAATAAGTCAGGCTTTAAATATGGCAAAAGCTCCTTTTAGAATAGAATGTTATGATATATCTCACACTGGTGGTAATTATCGAACAGGTTCTATGGTGGTATTTAATGATGGTTTAGCCGTTAAAGGACAGTATAGACAATTTAATATTAAAAACAATTTGGACGGTGCTAAGGATGACACACACGCAATTGAGGAGGTTTTGCAAAGGCGTTTAGCTAATATAGGCAAATCACCTGATAAGTCTTTGAACACTAAACCTGATTTAATAATTATAGACGGTGGTATTCCTCAAGTTAATAGTGCAGCTTTAGCTCTGCGAAAATCAGGTATTGACAATATTGCCTTATGTTCTTTAGCTAAAAGATTAGAGGAGATATTTGTACCTTTTAGCAATCAACCAATTATTTTATCTCGTAATTCTAATGGACTTTATTTATTACAACAGCTTAGAGATGAATCGCATAGATTTGCTATAACTAAACATCGTGCTAGAAGAACTAAAGGACTTTTTGCTAAATCCTCGCAAACTAGTCACATTTATAGTGAGTTAAAAAATAAAATTAAAAATAAACAAACAGTTAGAAATAAATAATATGTCAATATCAGTCAAAAGTATTTTAGCTAATTTAGATTCTGAACAAATTAAAGCAGTTAAAACTTTAGACGGGCCTTTATATATTTTAGCTGGAGCTGGAGCGGGCAAAACTAGAACTATTACACATAGAATAGCTTATGCAGTTAAATCAAATTATTGGTCTGTTAATTCAATATTAGCTACAACTTTTACAGTTAAAGCGGCCTTGGAAATGAAAGATAGGTTAGAAAAATTAGAAGTTTCAGGAGTAACAGTTAATACTTTTCATGGTGTAGCTTTAGAAATTTTAAAAACTAATTGGCAAATTATTACTTCTGCGCCTTTTCCTGAATTAATGGACAATCGTTTATCTTTTTTGGAATCTATATGTAAATCTAATAGTTATAACCTTTCTAATATACAAATTATGGCGATATCTGATGAAATAAGTTGGATGAAAACATCTTTAGTGCCTGTAGAACAATATAAAGAAAGTCTTAGCTGGAATAATCATGAAGCCTTGGATTTTATAAATACTGAAGAGTTTTTATATATATTTGATTGTTATGAAACAATAAAATCGCAGAATAATAGAATTGATTTTGAGGATATTTTGTTAATTATGGCTCACGGCATTGAAAGATATCCCCAATTAGATAATAAAGTAAGAGGTCGTTATAGACATTTTAT
>JAITSD010000024.1 GCA_031288055.1 Candidatus Opitulatrix roisinitermitis
AACATAGTAGCAAAATAGGAAATATCTTTTATTTTTTGGCCAGCTTGAGCTAAAGTAAGACCTTTATTTTTTCTAATTTCATAAAAACTGTTAACAGCCTGATCAAATATTTTTAAATCATTTTGAGATATAAATAAAGCCTTAGACAGATTTAAATTATTCTGTTCAGCTATTGCTAAAATATTGTCCTGTTTACCAATTAATATTATATTAGCTAGATTTTGTGATAAAACTCTATCAGCTGCTTGCAAAACCCTTAAATCATCTGATTCGGGTAAAACAATAGTTTTTAAACTTTTTTTAGCCTGCCGATAAAGACTATCTAGAAAGTCTAAAATCATTATTCATTATCGCCAGCAGTTTGAACAGTAGCATCAAATTCTTGAGATCCTTCTTTTCTAGCATCTGGCCATACCCAATCCCTAACTTCAGGCATATCATCACCAGTTCTAGTATATTTTTTAGCTTCTGAACGCTTTTTATTAAGTATTTCTCTTAATTCTAAATGAGCCGCTGAAATAGTTGGAACATGATCAAGTACAGTAGTTGCTAAATGATAACGATCCAAATTATTTAAAAGTACCATATCAAAAGGAGTTGTAGTAGTACCCTTTTCAATAAAACCTCTAGCATGAATATTAGCATGACCTGTTCTGCGATAAGTTAAACGATGAATTAACCAAGGATAACCATGATAAGCAAAAACAATTGGCTTGTCAGGTGTAAATATAGCATCGAATTCAGCATCAGTCATACCGTCTGGATTTTCTCTAACACCCTGTATCTTAAGTAGATTAACCACATTAACAAATCTAATTTTCAACTCAGGAACATATTTTTTAAATAAATCAACAGTGGCTAAACATTCCAAAGTTGGCACATCTCCAGCACAAGCTATTACCACGTCTGGTTCTTCAGTTTTTTGACAAGTCGAAGCCCATTCCCAAATAGACACACCCCGATTAAAATGTTCTATAGCTTCATCAATATTTAAAAAAGTCGGAGCTGGTTGTTTACCTGCCACAACCACATTTATTCTATCTTTAGTTCGTAAAATATAATCCCAAGTGGCTAATAAAATGTTGCCATCAGCCGGCAAGTAAACCTGTATCATATCTTCATATTGTTTATTTAACACATGATCTATAAATCCCGGATCTTGGTGTGAAAAACCGTTATGATCTTGTCGCAAAACATGTGATGAAAGCAAATAATTTAACGCCGGAATCGGCTGTCTCCAAGGTATTTCCCTGGAAACTTTAATCCACTTAGAATGTTGATTAAACATTGAATCAATAATATGTATAAAAGCTTCATAAGAATTGAATAAACCCCATCTACCAGTTAAATTATAGCCCTCTAACCAACCTTGACATTGATGTTCAGATAGTTGTTCAACCACCTGTCCGTCTTTAGCTATATGATTATCAACTCTTGGAGATATATATTCAGCATCCCAAACTTTATTAGTATACTCAAAAGCTGCCTGTAAGCGATTAGAGGCAGTTTCATCAGGACCAAATATTCTAAAATTATCTGCATTTAAATCAATTATTTTAGCTACAAAATCACCCAAAACCTTAGTAGCTTCTCTAATAGAACCACCTCTATCCTCTAAAGGCACAGCAAAATCTTTCACATTAGGTATAACTAAATCTTTAGACAATAATCCACCATTAGCATGAGGGTTAGCACTCATTCTTAAATCGCCCTCCGGCAAAAAATCAGTTACGAACGACCTTATTTCCCCTGCTTCATCAAATATTTCCTCTGGTTTATAACTTTCTAACCATTTTTTTAAAACATTAAAATGGTCTTCTGTATCCCTAGCACTAGCTAACGGAACTTGATGAGACCTCCAAGAACCCTCAGTTTGTTGTCCGTCAATTTCTTTAGGACAAGTCCAACCTTTAGGCGTTTTAAAAACTATCATAGGCCACATAGGACGAGCTTCATCGCCATTATTTGCTCTGGCTTTAACATCAGTTATTTCATCCATAACATCATCAAGTAAATTAGCAAATCTTTTATGTATAGAAATATGGGATTCGTCATCAAATCCACCTTCAAAGAAATACGGTTTATAACCATGTCCAATCATAAAAGTTTTTAACTCCTCATGTGGTAAACGAGCTAAAATAGTTGGATTAGCAATTTTATAACCATTAAGGTGTAATATCGGCAAAACTACCCCATCGTTCTTAGGGTTTATAAACTTATTTCCGTGCCATGCAGTTGCTAGGGGTCCGGTTTCAGCTTCACCATCACCTATTATGCAAGCTACTAATAAATCGGGATTATCCATAACAGCACCATAAGCATGAGATAAAGAATAACCTAATTCGCCACCTTCGTGAATAGAACCAGGTGTTTCAGGAGCCACATGTGATGGAATACCACCAGGAAAAGAAAACTGTTTAAATAAATGAGCCAAACCTTTAGCATCTCTAGAAATTTCTGGGTACGAATCAGTATAAGTTCCCTCTATATAAGAAGCAGCCACTAAAGCAGGACCCCCATGACCTGGGCCAATTATATAAATAGTATTTTGTTTTCTATCAGCAATCATACGGGAAATATGAGCATATAAAAAATTTAATCCTGGAGTAGTTCCCCAATGTCCCACTAATCTATGTTTAACATTATCTCGATTAAAATTACCTCGCATAAGTGGATTAGATAGTAAATATATTTGACCAACTGATAAATAATTAGCACATCTCCAATAAGCCTCAATATGAGCTAAGGTTTCATCACTGATTTGTTCACTCGTTCTTTTCTGCCAAGCTACTGAATTTTCCAACATTTTTTCCCTTCTTAATATTTTTAATCTATTTGTTTTTGGCTAAATTATTTTTATCGTAAAAAATCATTAAAATTTCATAATCTTATTTTATATTTACTTTTAATACTACTTTACACTATAAATATAAAATATTGTATTATTAAAACATGGCTTTAAAACCACCGCTAAAGTATCAATATCAGTCTACACGCAGCCTCTTATTATCAGACTTTACCAAAAGCCAAGGCCAAAAACTCATAACAGATTTAAAGAAAACTATTACTCAAGCTAAAACTCAACAGTTTTTCAAAAAAACTAAATATTCCAAGCGATATAACTTATGTTTAAGCCTAAATAATAGTCCTGACTTTTTTAAACTTGAACCCAGAGATGGATTAATAATAAATATTACTAATTGCTATTTTGATCTATTGTGTCAGGGAATTAAACCAATAGCTTTTTCCACAAAAATTAATAATTTTATAGATGAAGGCGATATAGATGAAAACTATTATCAAATACAGTCATATAAAAATGGCATTAAATATATAGAAAATAACCTAAAAATAATTCCTATTTCGCCTAAAGATAAATCATTACCCAAAAACTCTTGGATTATGGCAAGCTTAGGTATTCAAGACACCCTAAACCCTTTCGTTAATAGTAAAAAGGCTAAAAAAGACGAATATATAGTTTTATTTGGGAAAACTGAACCAGAGTTTGATGGCTCAATTTGGGCGTCAACTCAGAAAAAAATAAAATTAGGTGGTTTACCACCTGCCACTAGAGAAAATCAAATTAGTCAAACAGCTGGACTTATAAAAGCTGTTTTGCTCTATCATAAGTCAATTAGCACCTACTCTATTGGTTCTGGTGGTTTAATTACGGCATTATATAAAATTGCCAAGCTTAGCAATTTGGGATTAAAAATTGATTTGAGCAACTTAGTAAACCGTTATTTAAGTATATTCGATATTTTATTATCTGAAAGCACTAATCGTTTTTTAGCCTGCATAAACCATGATTTATTAACCGATTTATCAATTATTTGTTCTGGTTCTAAAATACCTTTTACAATAATTGGCAAAACTACATCTAACCTTAAAAATAGTATAGAAATTAACAATTTAGGAACTTGTCGTATTGACAATCTATAAAACTAAAGTATGAATAGTAACAATAATGCCAATATAACTAATTTAACTCATAAATATTTGCAACTATTTGTTAAACAGTTTCCAGGTTCCAATATTGAATTACGGATTCCGCAAATAGCAGCTATTCAATTTGGGTCTGGTTCAAGTCACAGACGCGGTTTACCGCCCAATGTGGTAGAAATGGATCAACTGACTTTTTTAGCCTTAATTGAAAAAACTACTGACTGGCAAACTCAAATAAATTGTGGAAAAATAGATGCTAGCGGTATAAACTCTAATCTAGAAAAGTATTTTGCTAAAATAGACCTAAATAATTAAGCTTATATTTACCATATTGAGTACTAATAATGGTACTCTTAAAATATTTTTAATTATTAAAAACAAATTATTAAAAACAGTTAAATATTTAGTCTTGATCATCTTCGTCGGGATTATGTAGTTCTTTTTCTAAGCTCTCATAATCTGTAGCTGGACTATAATATTTAAGG
>JAITSD010000058.1 GCA_031288055.1 Candidatus Opitulatrix roisinitermitis
GAATTTAAAAAAATCAGGTTACTTTGTAATTGGCTTGGACGGTCAGGCTAAAGATAATATTTCCCAAATTAATATAGATAATCAACCAACAGTTTTGGTTTTTGGATCTGAGGGTAAGGGTATATCTTATTTAGCTTTACAAACTTGTGATATTACGGCAAAAATCCCTATAGATAAAAAAGTTGAATCACTTAATGTGTCAGTGGCTGCTGGAATTACACTTTGGGAATTATTTACTTGTGATGAGAATATTTATACAAATTGATGCAGATAGTAAAAATTAAAATATCGCAAATAGGCAGAATTTTTAATAGTTAATTTAGTATTTGAAAAGTTATGAAAACTTTCCAATTAAGATATTTGAATTATATGCTTTTTATTTATATATTTTATTAGAAAATAAAAATAATTTAACAAAAAACACAGTATTTTATAAGGATTGAGCTCATAAAATACTGTGTTTTGTTGGTTTAACACCAATATGATAAGTTTTTTAATTTAAAAAATCATTAAACTAATACTGGTCTAGGTGTCCAACCGTAAGTCATAATGTATTGTGTGTACATCGGGATTGCCTTTCCCTAATTTCCTTTCTACAATGTATATGTTAACATAAATTATATTTTCAATAAGTATATTAAAGATCTAAATAACAAAAATATTATATAGTTAAAAAAGCGAATTACCCAATATGTCAGTGGTCATTGAATTATACTTTTTGAACTTTTAAAGCCCTAGCGGTCGAATCAATATTCTCTTTGACTAATCGCTTTAAAGCATCTGGTTTATTAGTATTTTGCTTTAACCAAGCTTTACCGCTAGCTAATAATTTTTCATTAGCTAAAATAGATGGATAGAGACCAGTTATAATTGTTGAAGCGGTTGTAAAATCCTTTTTATCCCATATTTGTGAAATAGAATTATAATATTTATCAACATATTTTTCTAAAAGTGATGGTTTTGGCACATCTAAAAATCCTGAAATTTTATAAGTTAGTGTATAATTTGATAATTGATTAGCTTGAATAATTTGCTGAAAAATATTATCTTTATGTTTTTGACTAGGGATAGCTGATTCAGCAAAAGTGGCTAATAATTCGCCTTTAGCGGTTGGATCTGTTTTTAATTCGTTGTTAATATCAGATTTGGTGGCTACTCCACAGCGAATTTGACCTATAAGCAATTTCCATCGCAAATCTTGGTCTATTTTTAGTCCTTTTAAAACTAATTCATTTTGCAAAATTTGTCGTAAAATTTCGCCGTCTTTTTTAGATATTGCTCTAGCAGCAAAAGTGCTAATTAATTGCAATTGCTCAGATGAATTTGGTTTGGCACTGAGAGCTATTTGTAATAAAAAGTCTAAATATTTTCTATTATAATTGTCCTTAATGTCACGACTAATGTAAAAATCAATAGCTGAACCGATAAATGATAAAGTTCTAGAGATAATAGAGTGCGAGTTTTCCACAGATAGAATTGGTAAAATTGTGTCGATAAACTCTTGAGCAGATAATTCTGAATCTCGTAACATATCCCAAAATGTAGTTATAATGACTGCTCTAGCCATAGGGTCGTCAACTTTTTTTAAATCGTTTTTAATTGTGGTAAAAGATTTTTTATCAAAACGAATTTTTGAATAAGTTAAATCATCATCATTGATAATTAATAGATCTGGCATATTTTTGCCATCTATTTCATAAATATGTGTTAATGGTCCATCAATATCAACATCTATATATTCAGTTCTAATTATTTTATTATCAACTCTATTATAAAAACCCAATCTTAGTCTATGAGGTCGTAAAGTTGGATGTGAACGAGTGGCTGTTTGATGAAGTATAAACTTAGTAATTTTATTATTCGATTGATGAATTTCTGGTTTTATAGTATTTATACCGGCTCTTTCTAGCCAACTTAAAGACCAAGAACGGAGATTTTTGCCCGATTTATCTTCAATTTCGGCAATTAAATCTGATAGGGTAGCATTAGAATAGGCGTGATTAGTTAAATAAGATTGAACCCCGTTAAAGAATTCTTTTAATCCCACATAGGCTACTAGTTGCCTTAAAACTGCACCACCTTTAGCATAAGTGATTCCATCAAAATTAACTCTTATATCATCTAAATCCCGTATATCAGATACTATAGGGTGAGTGGTTGACTGTTGATCTTGAGTCATGCCCCACGATTCCTCAATCATAGCGTAAGAGACCCAGGCATCTGTCCAATGAGTTGCATTTAAACAGCAATAGTATGACATAAAATTAGCAAATGATTCATTTAACCATAAATCATTCCACCATTTCATAGTGACTAGATCACCAAACCACATATGTGCTAATTCGTGTAAAACTGTTTCATCTCGTCTGGCTTTGGTTGAATCAGGAACTTTAGAGCGGAAAATATAGTCATCTCTTAATGTTACGCAGGCAGCATTTTCCATAGCTCCAGCGTTAAATTCTGGACAAAAAATTTGGTCATATTTAGCAAAAGGATAGGGAAAATTGTAAACATTAGCAAAAAACTTAAAACCTAATTTAGTGGTATTAAAAATATTTTCTGCGTCCATAAATTGACTTAAAGATTGTCGGCAATAAAGACCTAAAGGAATTGTTCGACCATCAGCATTAATTAAATAATCACGCCATTTAGCAAAGGGTCCAGCTACTATAGCTGTTACATAGGTGGCTAATTTTAAAGTTGGTTTAAAAGACCAAATCGAACAAGATTTTTTGTCATAAGATTTAAAATTAGTTGGTGTGGCTTCAGGTGTTGGCATATTAGAAATAACTTCCCAATGGCTAGGAGCTGTGATAGTGAATTTAAATGTACCTTTTAAATCAGGCTGATCAAAACAAGCGAAAACTCTACAAGCGTCTGGTACTTCAAATTGCGAAAAACAATAAGCTTGATTATCAACTGGATCCACAAAACGGTGTAAACCCTCACCAGTATTGCTAAATAAACATTTTGCTCGAATGACTAAAGTGTTTTTGTCTTGTAAATCCTCTAAAATAATTCTATTGTTTTTATAATGCTGCTTAGGGTTTAATTCTGTACCATTAAAAATTATCGTATATATTTCAGAAGCTATAAAATCTACAAACGTGGTTGTACCCTTAACAGCATTAAATTGTATATACGTGATAGAGGAAAAATAAGTTTCGCTTAAAGTTAAATCTACAGCTATTTCATATCTGGGATTAGAAATAACTCTCGATCTTTCTTCGGCTTGTGCATATAATAAATTAATTCCGTCCATATTATTTAGTTTATACTATTTATATATATAACAAATCTGGATCAATTATACAAAATAAATATTTTATAAATTAGGAAGTACAAATTAAAATAAACTAATATTTAGTTGAAATTATTTTGATGGGAACAAATTAATTAATCAATTGCCAGACTATTGGTAAATTATAAGTTATAAAAAAAACTATTATTTGCCAAAATAAAAAGAAAGTCCAGTTATATTTAGTTTGAGTAATCCAAATTAATTTTGACTGTCTGGAAATTATTATATAGGCAATTAATTCAAATAGAAGGTAAATTATAAATGCTGCAATGGCAGAAATTATACCTATAGAAACAGCATTGGCTAAATTAGCTCTATCCCCAAAGACAATTTGTGTGGAATCATAAAAATTAGTTTTTAAAAAACAAAAGCCACATAAAAATTGTACAAATGAAAAATCAATTACAAATAATATAAAGGCAAGTTTTTTATTTTTAACAGCGATTAATAGAATAATATTTAACAAGCTTATTAAAGCAAAAAATTGTCCTAAAAATAAATAATATGTTGAGCTAATTTTAGGAATAGAGGTATACAATAAAGCAGTATTTCGCCCAATCCAATATGGCAAAACTAAAATTGCCACAACGGCGATTATATAACCCCAAGGTAAATGTTTTTTGTGCTCTATTTCAAGCTCAATGGGAGACTTTAGGTTTTCGCCCATGGCACATTTTGTATTTTTTATCGCTACCGCACGGACAAGGTTGATTTGGTTTGGCGTTGTAATAAACTTTTCCGTTAGCACTGGATTTTTTGACCTGTTTTGGTTTATTTTTACCGTTATTTTTAGTGTTTTGGTTTGGGGCTTTTGCTCGACTGGTTGTTGGATTATCAAAACCGCTCTCATCGGGGCTAGTATATTCCATTTGAGCCTGTTCAGCTTGAGCTCGTCTTTGTTGCTCTTGCTCTTGGTCTGATAAAACTTTTATTTGGAAATGGAATAAGAAAGCCACAGATTCTGACACAATTGATTCATTCATAACACCAAAAAGTCGTGAACCCTCATTAGTATATTCAACTAAAGGGTCTTTTTGAGCCATAGCTCTGAGACTAATACCTTCTCGTAAATAATCCATTTGGTAAAGATGTTCACGCCATTTTCTATCTAAAACTGATAAAAGTATGCGTCTTTCTAATTCTCTAAGGGTTTGGGAACCAATTTCATCTTGTCGTTTTTTGTAAACTAATTTAGCATCAGCTGAAAACTCTTCTATTAAGAATTCCGTTGACAAAGATCCTATAGAGCCGGCACTTTCAATTAATTCGTCAATGCTAATTGTGGGAGTATAAATTGAAGTTATAGAATTAGTTAGAATTTCCATATTCCATTCCTCTGGCACGATATCATTAGTTTGAGAGATAATTACCGAGGATATAACTTGTGATATAAAATCTTGAATTTGAGACGCCAAATTTTCACCTGATAAAATTCGATGTCTTTGAGCATACATAACTTCTCTCTGGCGATTCATAACATCATCATACTTTAAAACATTTTTTCTAATTTCAAAGTTTCTAGCTTCCACTTGAGTTTGAGCTCTGAGAATTGATTTAGTAACCATTTTGGATTCTAGGGGCATATTTTCTGGTAAATTAGATAATTCCATAACTCTGGTAACCATATCAGAATTGAATAAGCGCATTAACTCATCCTCCATGGAAAGATAAAATCTTGATAAACCGGGGTCACCTTGGCGGCCAGAACGACCTCTTAACTGATTATCAATACGACGAGATTCGTGTCTTTGTGTGCCTAAAACATATAAACCACCTAACTGAACGACTTCGTCATGTTCTTTAACACATCTTTTTTGAGCATTTTTAAGTTCTTTAGGCCAAGCTTTTTCATAAGCTTCGGGGTTTTCAACAGAGTCGAAACCTTTATCTTTCATATTTTGAACTGCTAAAAATTCAGCATTTCCACCAAGCATAATATCAGTACCACGACCAGCCATATTAGTTGCTACTGTGACAATGCCTTTACGACCAGCCATGGCTATCACAGCTGCTTCTCGACTATGGTTTTTAGCGTTTAAAACATTATGTTGAACACCAGCTATTTTTAAGGCTTTAGAAATTTCTTCTGAACCCTCCACTGAGGTAGTACCAACTAAAACTGGTTGTCCAGCTTGATTGCATTGTTTAATATCATCAATAATAGCTGAGATTTTGCCATTATTAGTTCTAAAAACTAAATCTGATTTATCATCCCTAATCATAGGCATATTTGTTGGTATAGGAATAACGCCCAAATTATAGGTACCTTGAAATTCTGCAGCTTCAGTTTCAGCAGTACCTGTCATACCAGCTAATTTGTCATACATTCTAAAATAGTTTTGTAAAGTTATAGTGGCATAGGTTTGATTCTCTTCTTTAATTTCAACATTTTCTTTAGCCTCAATAGATTGGTGAATGCCTTCAGAATATCGTCGACCTTCTAAAACTCTACCAGTGTGCTCATCAACAATTAAAACTTCACCGTTTGTTACAATGTAATCTTTATCTCTGAAAAATAATTCTTTAGCCTTAATAGCGTTATTGGCAAAAGTTAAATAAGGTGTATTAAGCGATTCATAAAGATTGTCAATTCCTAAATCTTTTTCAATTTTTACAATACCTGATTCCAACAAAGCCACGGTTTTTTTCTTTAAATCGACTTCATAGTCAAAATCTATATCTAATTTTTTAGTAATTCTAGCAAACTCTCTATACCATTTATTATTGTCTGAAGCAGCTGGTCCAGAAATAATTAATGGAGTTCTAGCTTCGTCAATTAAAATAGAGTCAACTTCATCAACTATAGCATAAAAATGCTCTCTTTGGACTAATTCAGTTGACGACCAAGCCATATTATCTCTTAAATAATCAAAACCAAATTCATTATTTGTACCATAAGTTATATCGGCGTCATATTGCTTGCGTCTAATTTCAGGAGTTTGGTTACTAATTATACATCCCACGGTCATACCTAAAAAGCGATAAACTCTGCCCATTAGTTCGGATTGATATGAAGCTAAGTAGTCATTAACCGTTATTACATGAACACCTTTTCCAGTTAAAGCATTTAAATAGACCGCTAAAGTGGCAACTAAAGTTTTACCTTCACCGGTTTTCATTTCAGCGATATTACCCAAATGCAAAGCTGCCCCACCCATTAATTGAACATCAAAATGTCTTTGACCCAAAGTTCTTTTAGCGGCTTCTCTAACTGAAGCAAAAGCTTCAACCATTAGATCCTCTAAACTTTCGCCGTTTTGCCAGCGTTCTTTATATTCTTTAGTTAAATCGCGTAAATCTTTATCTGATAAGGATTCATAATCGGCTTCCAAAAGATTTACATCTTGGGCAATTTTATTTAATTGCTTAAGTCGCTTACTTTCTCCAGTTCTTAATATTTTATCAATTAATGTCATTTAATTATTGGTTTTTTGATTAGGCTCAGCAATTTCAAGTTCCAAAACACCATAATTCCAATTTCTACGAGCATAAACTAAAGCGGGTCGATTAGTTTCCTTGTTTATAAATATAAAAAAAGGATGTCCCAGCATTTCCATATTATAGATGGCTTGAGATTTTGTCATAGGCTTTGTTTTATGAACTTTTGAACGAACTATTGAACCAGCCGCTAATGGCTCTTCATCATAACGATTATATTTATCGGACATTTCTTGTATAATATCTTTGGAAACATTGGCTCTGGCAGCTTCAAGTGCTTCATTACTAGGTGCTTCTAATGGTAAAAATTTTAAAGCATCTTTATTTCTTAAAGAAAGTAATTTATCATGAGCTCGTCGCAGTTGTTCATATAATTTATATAATGCTTCATCCAGGGCTGCATATCTATCAATTCCAGGAGATGTGGAACGATAAACAGAACCTTGTCCTGAAATAGTAATTTCCACTTTTTCGGCTTCACTAGCCCTTGAAGGGTTTTTTTCCTCTTTAACTTCAACTCTAATTAATGAAGCACTAGGCACATAATAAGAAACTTTGGTTATTTTTTTTTCAACAATGCTTTTAAACTTTTGATCTAGTTTTGTGTTTTGACCCGAAATCTGAATTTCCATGCCTTTAGTTTATCACGATATATACAAATAACAATCCTCAGAAATAAATATTTAAAGAAATAATTTAGACACACTTTTAGTGTTAAATAATCCCAAAAAACTAGCATAACACAAAAAGACCTTTGGCGTATAGACCCTGAATAGCGAATAAACACCAAAGGTCTTTGGAAAGAACAAGAATTAAACTGTAAGTTTTCCATTTTTGACACTTTTTGTAAAATGCCTTCATAAGCCATAATTTATGGATAAATATAGTACTTATTCTCCCTTAAATGACTTACTATATCAGAATATCATAATTTAAATAAACAACAATAGTTATTTAATAAAATATCTAAATTATTTCAAATTTGTTAGAAATTACAAAAATTACCCCCCCCCCCTCCCAAAAAATCTTTATTTAATATAGTTTTTCAAAAAATAAAATATCGTTGGCTATTTGATCAGATTTATTAGTACCATAAAGAACAGAAGCTAAAAAAAGTGAAAAAGTTATAGCTGAACTAGGTGAATTAGCTGATACTAAAGCAGCTTTGTTTTTTGGCATACATATTTCATATGGGGCACCAGAAATATTTTTACTCGTGCCAGGATAGCCTGTATATTTGTATTTTTCAGGGGTGATTATTCCCCATTTTTCTAAAACAACTCCAGTGGATGCACAGATGGAGGCTAGTAAAAAGTCTTTATCGTGAATTTTAGATAATAAAACTTTTCGTAAATTAGTTAAGGGTTTAGGCAATTTATTAATTTCTTTGTTAAATCCAAATCCTTCTAAAATTTGACCGCCTGGAATTACTACACAGTCAAGTTTTTCTAAGTGTTTAATTATTTTGCTTTGTGATTTATCATATAGTGATTTATCACAAATAACTTTTGTACCAGATCTAGTTATGACTATAGGCTGCGAATGGGAAATATTTTCACAGACAGCATAAAGTTCAATTTCGGCACCAGCTCGTTTTAAAATGTCAATTGGGGTAAATAATTCAATATCTTCTGAACCGTTTGTGACCATTATTCCGATTTTTTTAGATTTTTTAGACATAGATATATAATATGAAATATAAAAATTTAACCTAGAATTGTTTGCCAAAAATTACAAAATTGTCAGAATTGCTCCATATTTGTTCTGGTTTATTCCAGCAGGTGACTAAAATAATTTCATCAATTCTATTTTTCCAATTATGCCAAATTTGACTATTATTTTGTAGTTGTTCTTTGGAGAAAATTTGAGCTTTGGTTATTTTAAAAGTTTTTAGGATTTGATTATTTTGGGTAGTTAACCAAATTTTATCACCTTTTTTTACTAAAGGCGTTTGTAATTTTTCATTATATAAATAATTACCTATACCAAAACCACCAGCCACACTATGGGCTAAGAAAATACCTAAACCTTTATTATTAATAAAAGGATTGCCAAAATTATTAAGTAAATAAACTTTTTTAACACTAGGGGGATTAATTATTGTTAGATTATTACTTTCATAATTGCCAGTATTGTTATAGTTGTTATTTGCGGTACTGTTATAAATAAATGAAAAGTTATGAATTTTATCAATTTGGGATTTTAAATTAACGCTAGGTATTTCTAAATAAGCTCCTTGATAATGTTCAGTTTTGAGCTCTGTGTCGGTTTGCCTGGGGAAACTGACGAAATTATTGTTAAAATCAGTGTCTTTTTCAGGGTTAAATTCTTGTGTTTCTATGTTTTTTTGTGAAGGTAAAGTCAGCGTGACAAGGATAATTAATAAAACGGCAAAACTACATAAACTAATTATTTTTTTCATTTAAGTTTAATATTCTATTTTATATAATATTTTTGAATTGCTAGATATATAATAAGTTAACAAATTATTTTGTAGGAATTGTATTTTAAATGTTTCACCGGTTTGCAACACAGGGGCAATGTAATGATTA
>JAITSD010000100.1 GCA_031288055.1 Candidatus Opitulatrix roisinitermitis
GGGTATGGCAACTTTAATAGTCTCTAACGGCGGACAAGTTATGGAACAGGTCGGTCAATTTGAACCAGATTTAGTTATTTTAGATCTTATGTTGCCCGATAAGGACGGTATAACCGTGGCTAAAGAGATTAGAGATAGTAAATATAGCCCATCAATTTTAATGTTGACCGCTCGTGATGATGAGGTTGATATGTTAACAGGTTTTTCGGTGGGGGCTGATGATTATGTCACAAAACCTTTTTCTCCAAGAGAACTAATGGCTAGAATATATGCTATTTTACGCAGAATTAAAAGTCAGTCGCATTTACCTGATAAAAAATCTTTGTATAAAGATATTATTGAAGTAGGTGATTTACAAATGGATTCTACAAAAGCCAAAGTAATTTATAAATCACAACGACTTTATTTAACTCCTACAGAGTTTGAATTACTTAAGGTTTTAGCTTCGCAAAACGAAAAAGTTTTTTCTCGTTCAGAATTGTTAAAAGAAGTGTGGGATTGGGAAAATGCTCACGAAACCCGCACAGTTGATTCACATGTTAAATCAATTAGAAAAAAAGCTGGCGATTCTAATATTATAAAAACTTTGCACGGATACGGTTATACATTAGGTAATGGCTAAATCTCGTTTAGTCCAAAAAGATTTAATTTCTAATGTTTCCCATGAATTGAGAACACCGGTTTCTATTTTAAAAGCCCAGTTAGAAAATCTAGCTGATGGTATAGATAAACCAACCCCAGCTCTATTTGAGCAAATGTTAGATACCACCAATCAAATGTCTGATTTAATTGAGTTTTTTTTGGATTTGTCTCGTTTACAAGAGGGTAAACAATTTTTAAATTTATCAGTTTTTAAAATAGGCGATTATTTAGAGGAATGTATTTCAAGTTTAACTTATTTAACTAGAGCAAAAAATATTCAATTTATAATTGATGTTCAGCCAGCAGATTTGTCAATAATGGCTGATAAAAATCGCTTGCGTCAGATAGTTATAAACTTAGTAACTAATGCTATAAAATATTCCTTAGGTACATCTAAAATTATTATTCAGGTTTTGCAAGATGGAAAAAATAATTTAATTAGGTTTATTGATTTTGGACCAGGTATTCCAAAAAAAACTCGTAAAAAACTTTTTGCTCGTTTTACTAGAGGTGATATAAGTCAACAAGGAGGAACTGGTTTAGGCTTAGCTATTTCGCAATGGGCAGCTACTTTACATAAAGGAAAACTAGATATTTTGGATTCTAAAGAAGGTGCAATTTTTGAATTAAAGTTTCCCAAAAATTTCTAAAATAAAAACAAATTTAAATAAATATTAATCGCCAGAACCTTGCAGATTTTCAACTTTCCAATCTGGAAAAAATAATAAATAAGTACCTTGTTTTTTCAAAGTTATGGAAAATTGATTTTCGCCAACATCTTTAACATCTACTTTGGCATCAATTTCAGCAGTATCTCCGTTAATTTTGCTTGAAGTAATATTAACTTTTTGAAAAATACCTTTTAGGCTGTCAAAAGAATCTTCGGGTGGCAAAATCATATCAAGATTAGTCGACGAATTATCAATTAAGTTTTTAACCTGACTGCTATTACCTGAACTCAGAGCTGAAAAATATTTTTCAGTAACAGTATTAACGGTGGGAATATTTATAATAGCTATCCCTAAAATAATTCCTAAAGCTACACTAACTAAAGCTGAAACTACGGTAATAATTAGTTTTGTTAAAGGATTAATTTTTTTATGATTGTCTTTTAGAAGTTCCTTGTCTTTTATGCGAATTCTGTCGTCGCTTTTATCAACATCAACTTTGGCTTCAGTTTTAGGATCTATAATAATTTCAGTATTTTCTGTATTTATTTCTAAATTAGTTTTATCCTTAGTTTTTTCAACAGCCATACATAAAGTCTAACACGAATTAGTAATTTATATTTTTGATTTATCAGTTAACCCCTTAAGGCTTCTATAGGAGTTAATTTAGCGGCTTTGCGAGCTGGGAAATATCCAGCAACTATGGCTATAATAATTAGTAATATTAAAAGTCCAGCTGATGAAACCCAATCAAAAATTAGTAAGGTTTCTTTTGGCTTAGTAATGTTAAAAAGTTTACTTAGTAGCGGATTAAATAAGGTTAGAACTAGGGCTAAAACACAGCCGATAAAACCGCCAAAAAGGCCAATCA
This sequence comes from Candidatus Opitulatrix roisinitermitis, assembly GCA_031288055.1. Classification (GTDB taxonomy): domain Bacteria; phylum Actinomycetota; class Actinomycetes; order Actinomycetales; family Bifidobacteriaceae; genus Opitulatrix. The sequence goes on from JAITSD010000100.1 coordinate 2,182, forward strand.
GTCCAGCTTCATAGCGAAAAAGACGAGAAATATCTTTAGCGTGCATACCTAAAGCTCGCATCATACCAATTTGGCGTTTTCTTTCTAAGACGGAAATATATTGTGTGTTAATAATTCCAAAAATTGATGCTAAAAGTGCTAAGGCACCGAAAAATATTAGACCGCCTTCAGCAATTTGAATACTTTGCATAAGATCCTCTTGAGTGCTTTGCATAGAATCTACTGTTAAATCCGAACCGATAACTTTTAATTTGCTTATAACATCTTGAATAACATAACCATTTTTAACACTGGCACTAAGTGAGATAAATTGACATTTCTGTCCATTTTGGCAAATCTGATTAACCATATTATAGGGAATATATATAGTATTAGGGGCGTAGGTTCTAGCCCCAGCTTCATTTAGTAGACCAACGACTTTAACTGTTTTATGAATCAAAGAGCCGCCTTCATCCTCTGGCGTGGCAAAAAAAGCTATATTAATTTGTTGATTAAGTAGTTGTTTTTTATCATTTAGACCTAGTTGTTTATAATAATTTTCTGACACAAAAGCTTCATTATCTTTTAATATATATTGGCTATCAACTCCCTGAATTGCTGTGGATAATTGAATAGCTTGCTTGTCTATTTGTGTATTGACAGAGGTTTTGTATTTTTGTTCATTGCTACCAGTAAAATATCTGCCATCTATAAAATATCCATAATGAATTTGATCTAAACCCTCAGTGTTTTTTACTTTAGTTAAATAATTTTGCGGAAATGATTGATTATAAAAAGTTTCACTATTTTGTTCTGACACTACATTTTTGCTATTGTTTATTTGATCAGTATTATTATTTTCAGTGTTGTCAGAATATTTTTTTGGTGTGTAATCTTTAGGTTTTTGACTATTTGTAAAATCGTAAGTTATAGTAATAGCTGTGGGATCTCCTCTGTCTGATATTGTGTTATTTATATATGATTTAGCACCTAGTCCAGCGCTTAAGGCAGCACAAATTGTGAAAGAGCCCACTGAAATAGCTAAAGCTGTAAAAATAGTCCTAGTTTTAGCGTGTCGCAAAGCTTGTAAAGCTCTGATAAGTAAATCTGTTTTTCTGATATTTTTAGTTTTCATAAAGCTTGTCCTTATTTTATTATATTGTTAAACTCTTTTGTGTTGGACTTTTTGTCAATTTGCCAAATTTTGCCATCTTGCATTTGGAAAATAATATCGCACATATTGGCTAAGGTTATATCATGGGTTACCATAATAAAAGTTGTGCCTAAATGATTAGTTAGATTAAAAAGTGTCTGTATTATTTGCCAACCAGTTTGACTATCTAAATTACCTGTTGGTTCATCGGCAAAAAGTATTTTAGGATTATTAACAATAGCTCTAGCAATGGCTAATCTTTGTCTTTGTCCACCAGATAATTCACTAGCTAGGGACTTAGCTTTGTCTTCTAGACCCACCCTTTCCAAGGCTTCAAGCGATAAGCGTTTTCTAGCAGATTTATTCATATTTAGAATTTCTAATGGTAATGAAATATTGGCTAGGCAAGTTTGTGTATCGTCAACATAAAAATTTTGAAAAATAAAACCCATTTTTTCAGCTCTAAATTTATCTAATTGCTTGTCATTGAACTGTAAAATATTTGTTTTATCAATTAAAACCTCGCCAGAATCAGCCTTGTCCAGTGTTGACATAACTTGCATAAGAGTAGATTTTCCGGAACCAGAACGCCCAACCACAGCAATTTTCTGTTTGCTAGGAATAGATAAATTGATATTTTGTAGTGCTTGAACGGGGTTTTTCTTAGGATTATAAGTTTTATTTAGATTTTTCACCGTTATCATAATTTATTCCTTTCAGTATATTTTTGTTCTATACTTTAAGTATCTTGTGCTAACTATAAATATTATAGCAATTATTTCTATATTCGTACTTTACTAAATTCCCATACAAACAGTTTACCCCCCCCCCCCAAGAATTTAGCAAATATTTTTTTAGATAATATCGTAGTATAAAATATATACATGACAAAAAATGTTCCTACACCTAAAAGAAAAGATTCTGAATTAACCAGAAAAAATCCGATTGTGCAATCTCGACAAGCTGCTAGACGAAAAAAATTAACAAAAGCCCAGAAGCAAGAATTAAAAAATACCAGTCGTCAAATGCGGGTTAAACAGTATGAGGGTATGAAAGCTGGTGACGAACGCTATTTACCAGCTAAAGATAAAGGTAAAGTTCGGTCATTTATTAGAGATTATGTAGATTCCAGATTTTCCTTAGGTGAATATTTTATGATAATTGCTATAGTTTTGTTATTCGGTTCTATGATGTTAGGTTTTAATAATCCACTGCTGACCTATTATGCCACACTTTTAGTTTATATTTATCTTATAGCTGTGGCTATAGAATTGTTTATAGTTTGGCGTAAATTAAAGAAAGAATTATACCATCGTTTTGGCGTAGATTTAGTGACCAGCCAAAAGGGTAATGCTTGGTATGCTATTATGAGAATGATTCAATTTAGACCTATGAGAATGCCTAAACCAAAATATAAGAATAGGGCTGATTTTAAAATTAATTAGTATAGAATAAATATATGGCAAAGGGAGAAACAGTTAAATCTAAGCAGCGATTTAAAACCATAAAGCAATTAGTTGAAGTTTTTAAAATAACTAAGCAATTTTATCCCCATTTACCAATCTATTTTGTAGCGGCTTTAATTTTACCTTTGGTTTTAGTAATTATAATTGCTTTTTTCACTTCACTTTATTGGTTAATTATTTTCGGAGTTTTGTTAAGTTTGTTTTTGGCTTTATTTACTTTATCTCGCTTTGGTGATAAAGCTAGTTATAAAAGAATTCATGGACAAACAGGAGCTGCGGGAGTTATTTTAAATTCCATTAAAATTGGCGGTTTTTCATTTGAGGAAAGCCCTGTGGCTTTTAATGCTAAGAACAGATCTTTAGTTTTTCGGGGTGTTGGACGCCCTGGAGTAATTTTAGTAAGCGAGGGTCCAAGTAGTCAAGTAAGGTCTCTATTAATTATGGAAACTAAAAAAATTAAACGAATTTTGCCTAATGTACCAGTTATTGAAATTCAAAGCGGGGAGGCTTCAGGACAAGTGCCTTTACCTAAATTAAAGAAAGTTATAGTTAGACAAAAGGTAGTTTTAACAAAAGATGAATTAGCAGCTATACTTAAACGCTTAAAGGCTTTAGGCGGTTTAAATTTACCGATTCCTAAAGGCATAGATCCAAATAATTTTCACCAAAGTAGAAAGGTCATCCGCGGATAAATAAAATGAATAAACAAAAGATTATTAATTTAATCGAAAAATATAATATTAGATTTATTAATGTGCGATTTATAGATTTGCCAGGGGTTCAACAACACTTAAATATTCCAGTTCAGATGTTTTTAGACACAGTTATTGATGATGGTTTGGCTTTTGATGGTTCGTCAATCAATGGTTTTCAAACTATTGACCAATCTGATTTAAAGCTGACACCAGATTTAGATACAGTTTATGTGGATCCATTTAAAAAACAACCAACTTTAGCTATTTCTTTTAGTGTGGTAGATCCTATAACAAATCAAGCTTATGCTAAAGACCCTAGACAAGTAGCTTTTAAAACCGAGAAATATTTAAAATCAAGTGGTATAGCTGATCAAGCTTGGTTTGCCCCGGAAGCTGAGTTTTATATATTTGATGATATTAGATTTAATACTTCTATAAATGAGGGCTATTATAAAATAGATTCCACTGAGGGAGCTTGGAATACGGGTACTTATTATGACGAGGGTAATTCTGGGCATCGACCTAAAATTAAAGGCGGTTATTTTCCTGTTCCGCCAATTGATCAAACAGCTGATATAAGAGATAAAATTGTGGTTAATTTACAAAATGCTGGTTTTTCTATAGAGAGGTCTCATCACGAAGTTGGAACAGCTGGTCAACAAGAGATAAATTATAAGTTTTCTACATTGACCAGAGCAGCTGATGATTTAATGACTTTTAAATACATTGTTAAAAACACTTGTTTTAAAGAGGATAAAACCGCTACTTTTTTACCAAAACCGTTATTTGATGATAATGGCTCTGGTATGCATTGTCACCAATCATTATGGAAAGACGGCAAGTCATTATTTTTTGATAAAAATAAATATGGGCAATTATCTGATATAGCTCGTTGGTATATAGGCGGTATTATTCGTCACGCCCCATCTATTTTAGCTTTTACTAATCCAACCACTAATTCCTATAGGCGTTTAGTACCTGGATTTGAGGCGCCAACTTATCTAGTTTATTCAGAGAGAAATCGTTCAGCGGCTATTAGAATACCTATTACGGGTTCTTCACCAGCAGCTAAAAGAATTGAATTTCGTATACCTGACCCATCCTCTAATCCTTATTTGGCTTTTTCTGCTCAAATATTAGCTGGTGTAGATGGTATTTTGAATAAAATTGAACCGCCTAAGCCAGTGGACGAAAACTTATATGCTATGTCAGCTAAGAAGTTATCTAGAATTAAAACTGTGCCTAATTCTTTGGAGGAATCTTTAGAAGCTTTAGATAAAGACAAAGACTTTTTGTTAGCTGGTGATTGTTTTACACAAAATTTAATAGATACATGGATAGATTATAAATATACTAATGAAATTGAATATTTAAGAGTCCGTCCAACTCCTGGGGAATTTGAACTATACTTTGATATTTAAATGAAAATAGCTTTAGCCCAAGTTAATACTAAGGTGGCTGATATACAGGCTAACCTTGATAAAATAGTCGCTTATTCTGTTAAAGCTAAATTAGCTGGTGCTAAAATTGTTATTTTTCCAGAAATGACCATATCGGGTTACCCCATAAAAGATTTGGCTCAGTTAGATGATTTTGTTAAAAATTGTCAAATGGCTTTAACTAAATTAGCTAGTCAAACCTCTAAAACGGGTCAATTATCTGGTTGCCAATTAGTTTTAGGTACCCCAGTAAAATCTAATACCAATAAACCTTATAATTGTTTAGCTATAATAGCTGATGGTAAAGTTGATTATAAATATTTTAAATCACAATTACCAAATTATAATGAATTTGACGAATTAAGAAATTATCAAGCTGGAAATAGTTTGGTTATTCATTATGCTAATGACGATGATGAAGTTTTTAGTTTTTGCCCTTTAATTTGTGAAGATATTTGGCCACTTGAGTCGGGTGATTGGTTTGTCAAAGATTTCGATTTGCCACTTTTTGAGTTAGTCAATGCTGTGATAGTAATTAATTCTTCGCCCTATAACGACAAAAAAATCGTACGTAGAGATAAAGTTGTGTCTGATTTTGCTCGTAGAGTTAAAAAGGATGTTATATATGTTAATCAAGTGGGTGGTGAAGATAATTTAATTTTTGACGGTTCTTCATTTGTGGTTAATAATTTAGGTTTCAAAGTTTTACAGATGCCTAGTTTTGTTGAGGGTTTAACTATTTATGATAGCCTCGCCAAAAATCCAGTTATAACTAGCCGAATAGATCAAACAGCCAATATGTATAGAGCTATTGTTTTATCAATTTATGATTATTTAAAAAAGAATAATTTTAGTAAAGTTATTGTTGGTTCAAGCGGTGGTATTGATTCGTCCTTAGTGGCTACTTTAGCAGTTGACGCTTTAGGTAGCGACAATGTTAAATTAGTAGCTTTACCGTCTAAGTTTTCGTCTAAGGAATCAGTGCATGATGCTAAACAATTAGCTTATAATTTAAAAACCGATATTATTGTTTTGCCAATTGATGAATATCTAGATAATTTTCAAAATGATTTAGAATTGCCTGGTTTAGCTTATGAAAATATTCAGTCCCGTCTAAGAGGGCTAATTTTGATGTCTTTAGCCAATAAGCATAAAGCTTTAGTTTTAGCACCGGGTAATAAATCTGAATTAGCAGTTGGTTATTCCACGCTTTATGGCGATACTGTGGGAGCTTTTGCTCCTTTGAAAGATATTTATAAAACTCAGGTCTATAATTTAGCTAAATGGCGTAATAATATATCAAACAAAAATTATCAATTAAACCATATAGATGAGCTTAACTCAGTTAAGGAGTCAAAATTTGGCAAAGCTTTAAACAAATTAATACCGACTTCTGTTTTAATTAAAGAGCCATCAGCTGAATTATCACCTGGCCAAAAAGATTCAGATACTTTGCCTGATTATAAATTATTAGATAAACTATTAGACTTATTTATTGAAAAAAATAAATCAGTAGATGAGATTTTAGAACGCGGTTTTGATAGCGATATAACTCATAAAATTGCTCATCTAATTAGTAATTCAGAATATAAAAGGCAACAATATCCGCCAGGGCCTAAATTAACAGTTAAGTCGTTTGGATTAGATCGTCGAATTCCTTTAGATTTTTCTTATACCAAATAGCCGGTTGCCAATTAGTTTGGCGTTTAATAATTTGCGATTTTTTGAAGCCTCGCCATAAAGCCCTAAATGAACTTTTATAAGTTTTATCAACTGACACAATTCTAATAGTTTCTTTAGCCAGGGTTAAAAGGGTACCTATGGCAAAAGTTACAGGATTATAATCGCCGTAAAGTTTGTAATAATTGGCCATTAAACCACGATTTTTCATCATATTATATCGCACTAAATCAGAGGTACTTCGTAGATGTCTAGCTCCCAGATCAAGGTTTTTAACCTGCCTAGTTCTTTGTAAAATGGTTCCCTCAATATAAACTGGTTGAGTATATTTACTAGCTAAATAACCATAAATTGTATCATCCCAGTAAATAAAAAATCGAGGATCCGGATAGCCAATTTTATCTACTAAACTTTTATGAAAAATAGTTCCCTCAAAACAAGCTGTATTCATAGGTCTAATTTCATTGCGTTCTAACATAGATGAACTCAAAGGATTAGGAATACCTAAATGGGTATTAAAATTATATTGCCAATAAAAAGTACTTCTATCATAATCCAGTCTTTGACCTTGTATCATTTTATATTTTGACATTTTTGGTAACAAAATATCTAAAGCATAAGGTGTCATTTTGACATCATCGTCAACTAACCAAAACCATTTATAGCTGTCTAAATAAGCTGCCTTAGTACCAGTATAAAATCCGCCTGCTCCACCAGTATTTTTAGCTTGTGGCAAATATTTGAATTCTAGAGTTGTAAAATTGGTTTTAGAGTGTAATTTAGGAGTTGTTTGATTTAATTGTTTTACAATTTGTTTAACTTCGGCGGAGTTATCATTGTCAACCACATATATAGCACCCACCATATGATTTAATTTAGTAATAGAATTAAGTAATATTTTTAACAAGTCAGTTCTTTTATAAGTTACTATCACAACCGCTATATCGGATGTTTCAATCATATATAAATTATAGCATTATTTGTTAATTCCCTTTTTAGCAAATAATTATTAGACTTTTTTATCAAACAATTTAACACTAATTAATTTAAGTTGTTATTAGCCTAACTTTTTATAAAGATTTAAAATGCTTAAATAAGCCAATTTAAATAGTTTTTTATAGTATTATTAATGTGTGACTTGATAAAGTTACTTTATAGTTTGTTTGTAATAGTTTTAGAAAGGAAAATATGCCTACACCACATAATGAAGCTACTCGAGACCAAATTGCTCCAACTGTTTTAATGCCTGGAGATCCTTTAAGAGCTAAGTTTATTGCTGAAAACTTTTTAATTAATCCAGTTTTAGTTAATCAGATTAGAAATAATTTAACATTTACGGGAACTTATAAGGACAAACGGATAACTGTTATGTCTAGCGGTATGGGTATGCCCTCTATTGGTATTTACTCTTATGAATTATTTTCTATGTATGGCGTGGAAAATATTATAAGGGTTGGATCAGCTGGAGCTTATTCAGCTGATTTAAATGTTTACGATGTAATTTTAGCTAAAGATGCTTATTCAGTTAGTACATTTGCTGAATTTCAGTCAGGTTTTGAAGGCGATGTTTTACCTGCTTCCCAACAATTAAACGATGTATTAATAGCAGCTGCTAAAGATTTAAATTTGCCAGTTAAAATTGGTAGAGTCCATTCCACAGATGTTTTTTATAGACAAGCTGACAAGGATTCTGAACCAGCTTGGCAGAGAATGAAAGAGGAACATAATTGTGATTGTGTGGAAATGGAATCTTTTGCTTTATTTAATATTGCTAAGATTTTAGGTAAAAAAGCTGCTTGTATTTTAACAGTGTCTGATTCTTTTGTTAAAGATCAAGACACCACAGCTGAGGAAAGGCAAAGTTCTTTCACAGATATGATGAAAGTGGCTTTAGAGGCTGGCATTAAATTATAATTTAAACTTTGTGATAACTGATAATTTTGGTATTTATATACATATACCAGCTTGTCTAAAAAAGTGTGGTTATTGTGATTTTAATACTTATCAATTATCTGATAAAAAAATATCTGGGGTTCTTTTAGATAATTATGTTAAAGCTTTATGCCATGAAATAGTTCAAGCTCCTAATAGGCTGATTAACCTTGTTAAGACGGGTGAAAATAGGTCAACTCAAACTGTTAATAGTTTTGTCAAATGGAAGTTTAATTATGGTAAAATAAGTACTATTTTTTTGGGTGGCGGTACGCCCACACTTTTATCAGTTAAACACCTAAAGCAGATTTTTCAAGCTATTTGTAATTCATTTACTATAGATAAATCGGCTGAAATTACTATGGAAGCTAATCCAGATACTGTTGATTATGATTATTTAGAGCAAATATATAGTTTAGGAGTTAATCGTTTATCTATAGGTGTTCAGAGTTTTAATACTGATATTTTGCGGGTTTTAGATAGAACACATAATCCAGCCAATGTTTTGTCAGCGGTAAATTGGGCTAATCAAATAGGATTTAATATTTCTCTAGATTTAATTTACGGTGTACCCAAAATGTCTTTAGATATTTGGCAAAAAACTCTGAAAACAGCTTTACAATTACCAATAAAACATATATCTTGTTATGCTTTAACTTTGAGTGACACAGTGCCTTTAGCTAAGAGTATAGATAGTGGGCAATATAAGGCTTTGGATGAAAAACTAGTGGCTAAGTTTTATCTTTTGGCTGACAAATTGTTGGCACGGGCTGGGTGGGAATGGTATGAGATTTCCAATTGGTCTAAGGGCAAAAAATACCGCTCTCAACATAATTTAGCTTATTGGCAGGGTGGACAATGGTTAGGTTTTGGTGCTGGAGCAGCTTCATCGTTGGCAAATTTTAGGTTAGTTAATCCTAATTTACCCAGTGATTATATTAAAGGTAAACCAGCAAAAATGGAAAAACTAAATTCTGAACAGTTAATTATTGAAAAAATTATGTTACAAACTCGAACTAGATATGGTTTAAAAATGGTTGATTTAGATTTTAATTTTGCTAAACTTGCTAACTTATTGAAACTAGATTTAATTGATAAATCTGAATTAGAACTTGGGATTATTGTACCAACTATTAAAGGCCGACTTTTGCACAATCAATTAATTCAAGCATTTTTATAGATTGGCAATTTCATAAAAAAGTTCTATATACTTAAAATATGATTAAAAATAAAGATGGATTTGTATTTAAATATGGGTCAATTTATAATGAGAATATAGATCAAGGAGCTAGACATTTAAAAAAACAAAGTGTTTTAGTAGATTTAATTGTGGCTGAACCAGTTATGAAAAAATCTCTGGCATGTAAACAGGATACAGTTTTTATAAGTTCGGCCAGTTTTTTATTGAAAAAAGGCGGTTCTTTTTTAGTTTTTAGTCCTGTTGAGTTAATAGGACAAACTTTCCAGACAGCTAAAAAGGCTAAATTATTATATAAAAATATGTTAGTTTTTGAAGATTTGTCAAAATCGCCAAATGGCCAGTCCAAGAAGTTTTTTACATCCACCACTGTAGCTATTTTATGGTTTATAAAACCAGGAGCTAAAGTTTATTTTAGTTCGCAAAACCTGCCCTATGTGTCGCCAGTTATAAAAGCTTCGTTTGATAAAGATTTTGACAAATATGATGAGCGGGTGGTTAATAATCAAAAACCTATTAAAGTTTATAATAGACTTTTAAATTTCTTTTCTCAACAAAATGAGACTGTGCTTTTCACCCATGCGGCAGGCGGAAGCGGAGTAATATCAGCTTTATCAATGAAAAGAAACTGGTTAGCCTTTGTCAATAATAGTGATATTTTTACAAAAACTAAGGATAGAATTGATAAATTTAAAAACTCTAATAATTAAAAGTTATTTACCGGCGGCTTTATATGAAATTGCTATAGGGGCAATATCGCCTATGGTGGCGATTGCGGCTTTGAATTTAAAGGCTGATATTACCACAGCCTCTATTATTGCAGCTATGTTAGGTATAGGGCAAATAATTGGCGATATACCGGCTGGTAAATTAGCCACCAGCCATGGTGATCGACGAGCTATGATATATGGAGCAGGTGCTTCGCTTATTTGTTTAGTAATTTGTTATTTTGCTTCTAATTATTATATTTTAAGTTTAGGCGTTTTAACAATTGGTGCTATAAATGCTATTTTTATGTTAGCTAGACAAGGTTATATTATTGAAATTACTCCGCCTAAATTAGTCTCTCGAGCCTTGTCAGGTTTGGGAGGTATGTCTAGAATAGGTTTGTTAGTTGGGCCTTTTTTAGGCTCATGGGTTATTTCTGTTTGGGGTTTTAATTCGCTTTATATTTTAAGTATAATTATTGTGCTTTTATCTTTAACAGTTTTATTAGTTTTTCCAGATGACAATTTAACTGATTATGCAGAGTTAGAAGCTATTAAGTCAAGCCAAAATAAAGTCAGTCAAATTAAATTAAATCAAATCAAATCAAATCAAGTTAATATTTCATCTGTCAAATTATTTAAACAATATAGAAAAATATTTTTGACTTTAGGTTTTGCTATTTTGCTAGTGTCAGTAATTAGAGCTATTAGGCAGGTAGGTATACCACTTTGGGCTCAATCGCAAGGTATAAGCGATGACGGAACAAGTTTAATTTTTGGATTATCATCATTATTTGATGTGGCGTTGTTTTATCCATCGGCTCTGTTAATGGATAAATGGGGACGACTTTGGAGCAGTGTTCCCTCAATGTTAATTATGGCAGTTGGTTTAGCAATTTTGCCCCTGACTCATAGTTTTTGGGCAATTACTATAGTGGCTATGGTGATAGGTATAGGTAACGGTTTAGGTACAGGTATTGTTATGACTTTGGCAGCTGATATAGCTCCGAGCGAACATAGAGCTAATTTTTTGGGAATATGGCGTATTTATTCCGATTTTGGCAATGCTGTTGGTCCAGCTTTGATTTCTTTAGGCACAACTGTTTTGACTTTAGGTATGACTATTAGTCTTTTATCTAGTTTAGGTTTAATAGCGGCGGTTATGTTATTAATTTTTGCGCCAAAGTTTTCCAATAAAGCTAATTTATTAGGCATACCAACATTATAATTTCGTGTTAGACTATAATTAGTTTATTTTACAAATTATTACTTTAGAGGAGTAAATATGTCAGGAACGCAACCAAATCCAGAGGGTTTATCAAATCCACCAATTGATGAACTATTGGAAAAATCCGATTCAAAGTATGCTTTAGCGGCTTTTAGTGCAGCTAGAGCCAAACAAATTAATTCATATTTTGCTCAATTACAAGAGGGTTTGCTTGATAGCGTTGGACCAATGATTAATAAAGATGATATTGCTGAAGATAAAGCTCTTTCTATAGCTATGAAAGAGATAAATAAAGGCGTTGTTGATTTAATACCAGGCGAATAAGGTATGTCCCAATTTGTAACTGGGTCTAAACTTATAACTAGCGAGTCGGTGACTTGCGGACATCCCGATAAAGTTTGCGATCAAATATCTGATGCGGTTTTAACTA
>JAITSD010000112.1 GCA_031288055.1 Candidatus Opitulatrix roisinitermitis
GCCATTTTGTGTTAGCTCAAAATCAAGGTTCGGTTGATTGGTTAACTGATGAGACTGGTGCCACAAAGGATAATGTGAAAATTGCTGGGCAGTGTGTGGAAAACTAAGACTTTCGGAAATGATTTAATTTAATAATAATTTAATAATAAAAACATCAGAGAATAATTTCAATTTTTCTAATAGATTTAAATAAGGTGTTTAACTATTTTGTTAATTGAAATTAATAATAATTGGTTAAAATCTTTGATGGGTATAGACTAATTAATAGCAGTATTTGTTTTATAAGATAAGTTAATAAGGATAATATGGTAAAAGTAATTGAAAAAAAAGTGCCAGAGGTGGCAGTTAATGATATAGGTGATAGAGATAGTTTAATTGCGGCAGTGGAAGGAACAATTAATCAATTCAAAGATGGCGATTTTTTGACAGGTGCTGTTATAAGGATTGGCTTTGACGAAGTTCTTTTAGATGTTGGATATAAAACTGAAGGCGTTATTCCTGTAAAGGAATTGTCAGTCAATCCAGATGTTAATCCTAATGATATTTTGTCAGTTGGCGATAAGATAGAAACCTATGTTTTGCAAAAAGAGGACGATGAAGGTAGATTGATTTTGTCTCGTAAAAAAGCTATTTTTGAAAACGCTTGGAAAGATTTAGAAATTATTAAAACCGAAAATAAAATAATTTCAGGACAAGTTATTGATGTAGTTAAAGGTGGTTTGATTTTAGATGTTGGAATTAGGGGATTTATGCCAGCTTCATTAATTGAATCTCGTAAAATTACTGAATTAGAACCATATAAAGGTCAAGCTATTGATGCTAAAATTATTGAATTAGATAGAACTAGAAATAATGTGGTTTTATCGCATAGAGCCATTTTAGAGGAAAAAGAAAGTCAAATTAGAGCCAAATTTTTATCTGATCTGCATGTTGGACAAATTAGAAAGGGTAAAATATCTTCAATAGTATCTTTTGGAGCTTTTGTTGATTTAGGAGGTATGGATGGGTTAGTTCATGTGTCTGAATTATCTTGGAATCATGTTATGCATCCATCAGAGGTGGTTAAAGTTGGTGATGAAGTAACAGTTGAAGTTTTATCTATAGAAACTGATAAAAATCGTATTTCATTATCTATTAAATCAACCGAATCAGATCCTTGGCAAGAGTTTGCTAGAAATAATATGATTGGACAGATAATTCCGGGTGAGGTGGTTAAATTAGTTACTTTTGGGGCATTTGTAAAAGTGGCCGAAGGCGTTGAGGGGTTAGTCCACATTTCAGAGTTAACTGATGGGCATGTAGATATTCCTGATTCAGTTATTAGTATAGGTGAACATATTTATACAAAAATTACTGATATTAATTTAGAAAATCGTCGTATATCATTATCATTAAAGCAAGCTAATAGTGGCGTAGATCCGGATGGTGAAGATTTTGATCCAGCTTTATATGGTATGAAAGCCGAATATGATAAGGATGGTAATTATAAATTTCCCGAGGGCTTTGATCCAGCTACAAATGAGTGGAAATCTGGTTTTGAAGAACAAAGGGCAGTTTGGGAAGCCGAATATGCTAAAGCATATAATACTTGGGAAGCGCATAAAAAACAGGTTCGTGAAATGACAGAAAAGTTTGCTAATTATTCAACAGAGTCAAGTGATAAAGTGACAAATAAAAACGATAAGCTAGAGGAAAATGCTAACAAAAAATAATGTCGTCTGATAATTTTGATGAATTAGTTATTCCTGGCACTTTTAATGTTCGTGATATAGGATCTAGGTGGAATTCGTCGCCTATTTTACCTAAAAAATTACTTAGAACGGCACTTTTGTCGCATTTAACTTCAGATGGTCAAGCTAAAGTAGAACAACTGGGTGTTGATGTTGTGATAGATTTAAGGTCTATTGAGGAGATTAATCGTGATGGGGTTGATAAATTACCTAGTTCAATAGATCATGTTTGGTTGCCAATTAACACTACTAGTGATGATGATGTGACTCCTGATGTGGCTAAAGTTTTAGATAAAGTTAAACAGACTGAGGATTCAAGGATTAAACAAATTCACATTATGAAAACTTTTTATAAAAAATTTGTGACTGTGCCAAGTTTGCGATATATATATGGGGAAGTTTTAGATATTTTAGCAAATTATAATTATCCTTTATTTCATTGTACAGCTGGTAAAGATAGAACGGGTTGGGTGTCTGTGTTATGTCATCATATTGCAGGAAGCTCTAAAAAAACCATAATTGAGGATTATTTATTATCAAATAAAACCGCTAAATTGCTTTGGAAAAATATGCCATTGCAAAGTCGAGGAGATTATAAAGAACAAAAACCAGCTTTAGGAGTAGATATGGCTTATTTACAATCTAGTTTTGATGAGATAGATAGACTTTATGGTAATATTGACAATTATATAGATGATTTAGGAGTGTCTAGTGGGGTCATTAGCAAATTAGCTTCTAGGATTACTACGGAAAATATAGATATAGGGAAAGAATAAAATGGACATGAATAAAAATAT
>JAITSD010000115.1 GCA_031288055.1 Candidatus Opitulatrix roisinitermitis
GCCATTTTGTGTTAGCTCAAAATCAAGGTTCGGTTGATTGGTTAACTGATGAGACTGGTGCCACAAAGGATAATGTGAAAATTGCTGGGCAGTGTGTGGAAAACTAAGACTTTCGGAAAATAATTAAGTTTAAAATTATGCTAGAATAATTCTATGGTAGTAGTCTATCCTGGTTCGTTTGATCCTATTACTTTAGGACATATAGATATAATTAAACGGATAGCTAAAAAGTTTACTAAAGTTATTATTTTAGTGGCTTATAATGAAAATAAACGTACACTTTTTTCGGTTGATAGTCGAATAGAGCTTATAAATGATTCACTTAAAGAGTGTCAAGTGATTGGTAATGTAGAAACTCAAAAACATAATGGTCTTTTAGTTGATTTTGTTAAAAATAATAACTGCGATTTTGTTGTGCGAGGACTAAGGCGAGCTAATGATTTTGATATTGAATATGATATGGCTCGCCTAAACAAACATATTGCTTCTGTAGAAACTTTATTAGTAGCAGCTGATCCGAAATTTACTCATATTGCGTCAAGTTATGTTAAAGAAATAGCTAGATTTGGTGGCGATATTTCAGGTTTAGTGCCAAATATAGTAGTAAATAAAATGCACGAGCAGTTTAAAAAAGGCTAAAATAATTAAATCTTTCATTAAAACTGCTTCTAATTTACCTTCGGATTTTTTCTATTGTGAAGCAGCTGGTTTATATTGGTTAGATCAAGCTGATGCCGCAAAAACTGTTAAAGTTATTTCAGTAGGTGATGATTTTTTAGAACTTACTAGAATAGAATCTATATCTGCTACGGCTGAGGCTGCTTACAACTTTGGAAAAAGTTTGGCGAAAACTCATTTAGCAGGGGCAAAGTCTTTTGGTTGTGCTCCAGATACTTGGCAAAACCAATTTGGTCAAGGCAAAGATGGATATTTCGGGCCTTTATCAGATCCTGTTAAGATGGCAGTTTATGAATCAGAGTCTCTGACTGATTATTTTTTGAATGGTCGTCTTTTGCCAATGGTAGAAATAGGTATTAAACGAGGGATTTATAATTATAATGATTATGAGCAAACTGAAAAATTGGCTGGTAAATTAGATATTTTTTTTAAACCTTTAGAATTATCTAAACCAGCTAGAGTTCACGGTGATTTATGGAACGGTAATGTTTTATGGACACATTGGAAAAATCAGACTGAAGCTATATTAATTGATCCAGCAGCTCATGGTGGTTGTGCTGAGGAAGATTTAGCTATGTTAGACTTATTTGGAGCACCTTATTATAATAAAATTATTCAAGGTTACAGCAGTATTAATCCTTTATTTAGTGATTTTGATTTTCGGCTTAATTTGTGGCAGCTATATCCTATTTCTGGTCATGCGATTTTTTTCGGTGGTGATTATATTAGCCAATATAGGTCTATGCTAAATAGTTATTTATATTAATATTAGGTTCAGGTGATAAACTTAAATTATGCCAAATGGAAAGTTAATACTTATAAGACATGGTCAAACGGCTTGGGCTAGGGATGGCTTTTACACAGGGCGAACTAATTTACCATTAACAGAATTAGGACAGGCGGAAGCGATTGCTGCTCGGAAAAATTTATATGATATTAATTCTAAAATTGTTTTTGTTTCGCCTTTAAAAAGAGCTCAACAAACTGCTCAATTAATTGGTTTAGTTGATTATATTACTGAACCCTTAATTCAAGAAATGGATTATGGACCTGCTGAAGGGCGATCTGTATCTGAGATGACTAAAGCGAAAACTCGTTATTGGGGAAAAGATAAAGGTTTATGGAACTTATTTAATGATGGTGTCTTTTTTGGTACTGCTTTTTTAGGAGCTGTGCCAGAAGATCGTATTGTTTTTGATGAAGAAGTGGATGAAAAAATTAAAGTATCTGTTTTATCGGGGGAGACTATTCAAGAGGTGGCAGGGCGAGCTCAGAGAATGATTTATAAAGTTTTGCCTCATCTGTATAAGGGGCAAGACGTGGTTTTAGTGGCACATGCCCATTTTTTAAGGTTTTTAACTAGTCAATGGTTGGAAATACATCCTAAAAAGGCTGAGAGTTTATTTTTAAATACCGCTTCAGTTTCTATTTTAAAATTAGGATCTAATGGTGAGAAGTTTATTTATGCTTGGAATAGGACACCAAAAAGTCAAATAGTAAATAATAAAACTAAATAAATTAATTAAAATTAATAAGCGGTTTAAAAATAAAATAAAAGGAAATATATGGAAAATAAGAATTATAATGGTTTGAGTAAGCAGGCTGCCCAAAATCGTTTAGTGGAATATGGTCCCAATATTTTACAGCAAGTAAAGTCAGATTCAAAGTTGTCTAAACTTTTACGCCAATTCAAAGATCCATTAATATATCTATTGCTGGCTGCTATTATAATTTCTCTTTTGGCCTGGATTTTGGAGGGTGCCCGTGGCACACCAGCCGATGTTATTGTAATTTTTATAATTTTGGTAGCCAATGGTTTTATTGGTTTTATTCAGGAATCTAAAGCTGATAAAGCTGTGGATGCTTTAAAATCTATGATAAAACCTTATTGCAAAGTTATAAGAAATGGCAAAATAATAGATATTCCAGCTCAATTAGTCGTGCCTTCAGATATTTTATATTTGTCAGAGGGTGATGTAGTGGCAGCTGACGGGATTATTTTGTCATCTAATGAGTTAAAAGTAGCTGAGGCAGTTTTAACGGGAGAATCAGAAAGTGTGTCTAAAATTGATTATAAAGGAGCTAATGAGTTCACAACTGTTAATGTTCAGGATTCGCGACCTTTAGCAGAAAGAAATGATTGTGTATTTGCTTCTACCCATGTTACTAGCGGTAAAGCTTATGTATTAGTTACTGAAACAGGTATGAATACACAGGTTGGGAAAATAGCTAATATGATAAGTAGCGTTAAAAATGAAGCTAGTCCTCTAACTAAACAGCTAGCTACTATGAGCAAGATTTTGGGCTTAGGTGCTTGTATTATAGCTATAAGTTTAATAATTATTTTACTGTTGCAACAGGGTTTAGGTTCTGTGGATATTTTTGTGGAAATGCTTATTTTAGGAGTTTCATTAGCTGTAGCAGTGGTGCCAGAAGGTTTAGTGGCGATTTTATCTGTGGTTTTAGCTTTGGGAGTATATAGAATGGCTAAACAGCACGCTATTGTTAAAAAATTGACTGATGTGGAAACTTTAGGTTCAGCTAATGTTATATGTTCAGACAAAACAGGTACTTTAACACAAAATAAAATGACAGTTAAAAAAATTAGTGCTAATGAAGAATTAACTGTGTCGTTTGGTAGTCTTTGTAATGATACACAAATAGATAATGATGGTGAGTTAAAAGGCGATCCAACAGAAACTTCCATTGTGGCTAGAGCTATAAAAATAGGGGTTTACAATAAATTCAAGGATTTTTATGAGCGGATATCAGAGGTGCCATTTTCCTCAAAACGAAAAATGATGTCAGTGCTTTTATCTGGCCAAACAGATGACTCTAATTTAGTGGTATCTAAAGGTGCACCAGATATTTTATTGGAAAAGTGCACTCATGTTTTAGTAGATGGTCAAACAGTTGGTTTAGAAACTGCCACTAAAAATCTTATTTTAGAAAATATTTTTAATTATTCTAAGCAAGCTTTGAGAACTTTAGGAGTAGCTTATAAGAACACTAATTTAACTACTATATCTGAAAATGACGAAATAGGACTTTGCTGGGTTGGATTATTGGGTATAATTGATCCGCCAAGACAAGAAGCTACAGATGCTATAAAATTAGCTCATGAAGCCGGTATAAGAGTTATTATGATAACTGGTGATCATAAATTAACTGCTGAAGCAATTG
This sequence comes from Candidatus Opitulatrix roisinitermitis, assembly GCA_031288055.1. GTDB lineage: Bacteria > Actinomycetota > Actinomycetes > Actinomycetales > Bifidobacteriaceae > Opitulatrix. The sequence goes on from JAITSD010000115.1 coordinate 3,862, forward strand.
CTAAGCAAGTAGGTTTAATTGACGATAATTCGCAAGTTGTCGAGGGTAAAGAGCTTGATAATATGACTGACGAACAATTGCGGGATACAGTTTTGTCAGTTAATGTTTATGCTAGAGTGGCTCCAGAACATAAGCTGAAAATTATAAATGTTTTAAAAAATAATGGCTTTGTCACAGCTATGACAGGTGACGGGGTAAATGATGCTCCAGCCGTTAGGAGAGCAGATATTGGTATAGCTATGGGTATAACAGGCACTGAGGTTACTAAGGAAGCTTCCAAAATGATTTTAATGGATGATAATTTTGCTACAATAGTTTCGGCAGTATCTGAAGGTAGAGCTATCTATAATAATATAAAAAAGTTTTTAATTTATCTTTTGTCATCGAATATTGGCGAGGTTGTGACAGTTTTTCTGGGGGTTTTATTAGCTTCATTTATTGGTTTATCTAAGAATGATGAAGCTTTAATTTTCACGCCTTTATTAGCCACTCAAATTTTATGGATTAATTTACTAACTGATTGTGCTCCAGCTTTAGCCTTAGGTTTGGATAAATCGAAAGCTAATTTAATGAAGGCTAGACCCAGACCGATAGCGGCTCCTATTTTATCCCGTTCTAATTGGCTAACTTTAATAATTATTGGTTTAACCATGGGGCTAGTTACAATTGTGGCGGTTAAAATTGGTGGTAGTTCTTTAGCTTTCACAGTTTTAGTTTTGGCACAATTAGTTAATGTTTTCTGCTGTCGTCATAATTATGAGACAGGTTTGAAAGATATATTGGCTAATAAGTATTTATTAGGTGCTGTGGCGTTATCTTTTATTATGCAGTTAATAGTGGTTTATGTACCAATTTTACATAAGCCTTTCGGTACCCATAATTTATCAATCACAGATTGGTTTATAGCTATTTTTCTCGCTTTATGGGTTTTTGTGGTTAGTGAAATTAGAAAATATTTTTTGCGGCAAAAAATTAAAAAATCTACTAACATTTAAAATAGTATATTAAAATATTTTTATTTATAAACTAGTTTTATTGTAAAGATGAATTATAGTTTTCTTATTAATTTTAATTTAAAATAGGTCTATATGATAAAATTATTTTAGGTTTTCAAATTTTGTTGTAAGAGAGGAAGCGTATGTTTATAACCCAAGCAATTAGTGTTTTAACAGAATTAACCGGTAATTTATCTATTGCAGGTTATGGTATAGGTGCTTTGGGCCCAGGTATAGGTCTAGGTATAATTATTGGTAAAACTATTGAGGGTATGGCTCGTCAACCGGAGCAAGCTAGTAAATTACAATCTATGATGTTTATTGGTTTAGCCTTTGTGGAGATTTTAGCTTTAATGGGTTTTGTTTTAGTATTTATTGTTTAAAAAATAAAACAGGAGACAAAACTTGAGTTTCATACTTTTGGAAAATAACGGTAATGCTAATGGCGTAGATATTTTTATCCCTAAATTGCCAGAAATTTTTTGGTCAGCAGTCGTAATAATAATTATTGCTATAGCTTTTTATAAGTATATTTTACCGCGTTTGAATAAAACTCTTGAGCAAAGAAGCGATAAAATTGAGGGTCAAATACAAACAGCTAATGATTTGAGTAAATCGGCTGAAAAATTTAAAGTTCAATATGAAACTAAATTATTTCAAGTTAATGATGAAGCTTTAGGTATAAAAAACCAAGCTCAAAAGGAAGCTGATTTATTAATTGAGGAGGCTAAAGCCCAAGCGTCTGTTGATTCGGCTAATTTGGTAGCTTCGGCTCATAAAACTATTCAGGCTAATCAAGTCGAAGCTTTTGCAACTTTAAAAAAAGATATTGGCAGTTTAGCTAGTGAATTTGCTACTGAAATAATTAAAGATAAAGTTGCACCCACTTCAGAACAACTTAAATCAATTGATAAATTTTTAGACAATTTGGAAAAACCCAATGGCTCAAAATAATTCTATTAGATCTATTCCAGAAATAATAGCTGCTAAGGAATTATTTATTATAGCTGTAACAATACAAGATAATTCATCGTTGGGTAATTTTTTATCTGATTTTACTCATACTTGGTTAGAAAAGAAACAACTATCTGGTGAAGTTTTTCAAAAAGCTAGCTCTATAGCTTTAGATATTTTAAATAATTTACTCGAAATGCCTTATACAGCTACTAGTGATTTAGTAGATAATATTGAAGATTCAGCTTTGGAATTGATATTTGATACAGCTGCTAAATTGGGTATTCTAGATCAAATAGTTTATGAATTAAATATAGTGGCTCATCGGTTGAGAGATTATCCTTTATTGTCGGAAAAATTAGGTAAAACTGATATTGATAAAGAAATCAGAAAAGCTATTTTAGATGAGTTTTTTGCTAATTTGGTTAATCCTTTAACTCTTATGTTAATGCATCATAGTACTTATGCTTTACACAAAAGAAATTTTGTTTCAACACTTTTTTGGTTAGTATCTTTAATAACTCAAAAATTAAATCGCACATTAGTTAATGTTACAGTGGCAGTTCAACCAACTGATGAACAACTAGCTCGTTTGGAGTCATTTATTGAGAAAAAAACTAAAAAAGAAGTAACTTTTAATATTGAAATAGATTTAAATATTTTAAGCGGTATGAAATTAGAATTTGACGATATTGCTATTGACGGCACAACTTCATCAAAAATTAGTCATTTAAAAAGAAGTATTGAGAAACTGTAAAAATATGTATCAGAATCGGAGTAAATTAAAATGTACGAATTAGAAATTGATCCAAAAAAAGTCAGAGAGGCTTTAGGTCGTTTTGCTAAGGAGTTTTCGGTTTCAGCCATAAATGAGGAGGAAGTTGGTTTAGTGGTTGAAGCTGGTGATGGTATAGCTCAAATAGAGGGGCTTTCGTCTTTAATGGCAAGCGAGTTAGTCGAATTTGAAAACGGTACGCTTGGCTTAGCATTAAACTTAGATCAAAGAAAAATTGGCGTGGTTATTTTAGGCGATTTTGTGGGTATTGAAGAGGGACAAACGGTTAAAAGAACTGGCGAGGTTTTGTCAATACCTGTGGGTGATGAATATTTAGGTAGAGTGGTGAATCCTATGGGTCAACCAGTTGATGGTTTGGGAGGCATAAAAACCACCAAACGGAGAATCCTAGAAGCTCAAGCACCAGATGTTATGCATCGTCGCAGTGTTTATAAGCCTTTGCAAACGGGTATTTTAGCCATTGATTCTATGACGCCTATAGGCCGAGGTCAAAGACAACTAATTATTGGTGACCGCCAAACTGGTAAAACAGCTATTGCTATTGATACTATTATTAATCAAAAATCTTTATGGCAAACAGGTGATCCCGAACAACAGGTTCGTTGTATATATGTGGCAATTGGTCAAAAAGGAACAACTATTGCTAGTGTTAAAGGAGCTCTTGAAGAGGCTGGAGCCATGGAGTACACCACAATTTTTTCTTCACCCGCTTCCGATTCAGCTGGTTTTAAATATTTGGCACCCTATTCAGGTTCATCTTTAGGACAACATTGGATGTATGAGGGTAAAAGCGTTTTAATTGTTTTTGATGATTTGTCTAAACAAGCTGAAGCCTATCGTTCGGTATCTTTACTTTTACGGCGTCCACCAGGTCGAGAAGCTTATCCAGGAGATGTTTTTTATTTGCACTCTCGTTTACTAGAAAGATGTGCTCAATTATCTGATGATTTAGGCGGAGGTTCTATGACGGGCTTGCCGTTAGTAGAAACTAAAGCTAATGATGTTTCAGCTTATATTCCAACTAATGTTATATCTATAACTGATGGTCAAGTTTTTTTACAGTCAGATTTATTTAATTCAAATCAAAGACCAGCTGTAGATGTGGGTATATCGGTTTCGCGTGTGGGCGGAGCTGCTCAAATACCAGCTATGAAAAAAGTTTCAGGAACATTAAAAATAGAATTAGCTCAATATCGTTCATTAGCGGCTTTTGCTATGTTTGCTTCAGATTTGGATGCTGCTAGTAAAAAACAGTTAGATAGAGGTGAAAGATTAACTGAATTATTAAAACAGCCTCAGTATTCACCTTATTCTGTAGAATCTCAAGTAGTTTTAATTTGGGCTGGTACTAATGGAAAACTTGACACCGTACCTGTTGAATTTATTTTGCAATTCAAAAGGGATTATGTAAAGTATTTAGCTAAAACTACTAAAATATTAGATATAATTGCTAAAACTAACAATTTAGATGATAAAACTGTTGAACAATTGAATAAAGCAACTGATAGTTTTTTGAAACAGTTTTTAAATATGGTAATTAAGGGTCAGGTTAATAAAAGCAGCGGTGAAAAATCAGATAATGAATTAGATGAGGCGGTTGAGATTGAGCAGGAGAAAGTTTCGAAATAAATGCCGTCACAATTAGTTTTAAGAAAAAGAATTAGTTCCACTCAATCTTTGCAAAAAATATTTAAAGCTCAAGAATTAATTTCGGCCTCGCGTATATCTAAAGCTCGTTTTTATGCTCAAAATGCTATGCCTTATGCTGATGCTATTACTAAAGCAGTTAGAGCTGTGGCTAATCATGCTAAAGTAGAGCATATTTTAACTAATAATAATCGCAAAGCACTTGCCACAGCTGTTTTAGTTATTGCGTCTGATAGGGGTATGTCAGGTAGCTATACTTCGTCAATTATAAAACAGGCTAATATTCAGATAGCCAAATTAAAACAACAATCTAAAAAAATTCAATTATATATTTGTGGTCAGAGAGCTGTATCGTATTATAAATTTCGTAATATTACTATTGATCAATTTTGGACAGGTCATTCAGATGCTCCCACAGCTGAAAGGTCACAGGAAGTGTCTGATGCTTTAGTACAAAAATTTTTAGCTACTTCAAAAAATAGCGGGGTTGATGAAGTTATTATAGTCTGTTCTGAGTTTATAAATATGGTTATTCAAAGACCTAGAGTTATTCGTATGTTACCTTTGATGGTGGTAGATAATGGTTCGGATCCCGATGAATTAGGTGAGTCTTTAGCTAAAGTCGCTAAAATTACCACAACTGCCTCGACAAATACAGAAAGTGTACCGTTGTATGAATTTGAACCGTCAGCTGAGGCGGTTTTAGATGCTATTTTACCAAGATATGTTCAAAGTCGTATACAGGAATGTTTATTAGAATCAGCTGTTTGTGAAACAGCTTCTCGACAGAGATCTATGCATACAGCCAATGATAACGCTAATGATTTACTTGAAGATTTAATTAGGCGAGCTAATCAAGCTAGACAAGCTGCTATTACTAATGAATTATCAGAAATAGTTGCTGGAGCTGCGGCTTTGCAAAATGGATAATTTTAAAGTGATTAATAATTTTATATAAAAGGAGATAAAGATGGTTAGATCTAAACAGGCAGGGCTTGACAAATCAAATATTATCAACTCTAAGTCCAATAATCAGTTGGTAGACAATAGTATGGTTTTACAAGGTAGAGTGGTTCAAATAATTGGTTCTGTGGTTGATGTGGAGTTTTATACAGAAACTCTACCAGAAATATATGATGCTTTGGAGGTTAATGTTAGTGGAACTAAGAAAGAGGAGGGGGAATCTAGTCACAAAATAACTTTGGAGGTAGAACAGCAGCTAGGTAATAAAATTGTTAGATGTATATCGCTTAATCCGACTGACGGTTTAATTAGAGGTGCTATAGTTACATCTTTAGGGCATCCTATAGAAGTGGTGGTGGGGGATATTACTAAAGGGCATGTTTTTAATGTGGTGGGTGATTGTTTAAATTTAAAACCCGGTGAAAAATTGGATATAAAAGAAAAATGGGCCATTCATCGCAAATCGCCATCGTTTGATAAATTAGAATCTAAAACTCAGATGTTTGAAACTGGTATAAAAGTAATTGACTTATTAACTCCTTATGTTCAGGGTGGCAAAATAGGTCTTTTTGGCGGTGCAGGTGTGGGTAAAACGGTTTTAATTCAGGAAATGATTCAAAGAGTTGCCCAAAATCACGGCGGAGTTTCGGTTTTTGCTGGCGTGGGTGAAAGAACTCGTGAGGGTAATGATTTAATTGGTGAAATGGAAGAAGCTGGTGTATTTGATAAAACTGCTTTAGTTTTTGGTCAAATGGATGAACCTCCTGGTACAAGATTAAGAGTGGCATTAACAGCTTTAACTATGGCTGAATATTTTAGAGATGTGCAAAACCAAGATGTTTTATTATTTATTGATAATATATTTCGTTTTACACAAGCCGGTTCAGAGGTTTCTACGCTGCTTGGTAGAATGCCATCAGCTGTGGGATATCAACCTAATTTAGCTGATGAAATGGGAGCTTTACAAGAACGAATTACTTCCACTCGTGGACATTCTATTACTTCTTTACAAGCTATTTATGTGCCAGCAGATGATTACACGGATCCTGCTCCAGCTACGACTTTTGCTCATTTAGATGCTACAACTGAACTATCGCGTGAAATAGCCTCAAAAGGTATATATCCTTGTGTTGATCCCCTAAATTCAACTTCCCGCATTTTAAATGCTAGATATGTTGGTCAGCAACATTATGATGTAGCAAATCAAGTTAAAGAGATTTTACAAAAAAATAAAGATTTGGAAGACATTATAGCTCTTATAGGTATAGACGAGTTGTCTGAAGAGGATAAAATAACTGTGGCTAGAGCTAGACGCATAGAATTATTTTTATCGCAAAATTTTTATATGGCAGAAAAGTTTACAGGTGTACCTGGTTCGACTGTGCCAATTTCTGAAACGATTACAGCTTTTCAATCTATTTGTGAGGGAAAGTATGACGATTATGCCGAACAAGCTTTTTTTAATATTGGGGGGATAGAAGATTTAGAAATTAAACAAACTCAAATAGTTAAAAACAGTTAAACTTGTAAATGTTAAATTTGTAAATAGTTGATAATATAGATAAAGTGAAGCAGGTAGATTTGTGGTAGATAGTAAAGATATAAAATTGACTAATAGTAATCAAAATAATAACGATAAAGTATTGTCCGATAATCATACTATGTCATTTGATTTTGTTTCGCCTAAGGGCCGACTTATAAAAGGTCAGTGTAAGCAAGTTATAGCCCCATCAGTGGATGGTGAAATAGGTATTTTGTATGACCATGAACCAGTTCTAACTGGTATGAAAGCGGGTCAGGTTAGAATAACTAAAAAAGAAGATGTGGTTAAAGTTAATATAACTGGCGGATTTTTATCGGTTGATTCTAATGAAATAACTATTGTAGCCGATTGGGCAGAAATTGTTAAATAGAATTTGTTGTGAAATTATCGTTAATATTTAAATTTATTGTTTTATCAGTTATTTTGGGTTTGACAGTAAATTTTTTATCTGCTTGTTATTCTAATCAGTCAACTAATCAGGTGCCTGGTTCTAATCCTATAGTGTCTAAAATTGATCCTGTGCCTATTGTGACAAATAGTGTGCCTCAAGCATCGCCTTTTTCTAAAATGATTGATAATCATGAGAAATACCATTTTTCGTTAGTTCAACCAGAAGATATTAGATTAACACAAATACAAGATGGCACATATGCTTTAACTATTATGACAACTATTCAAGCTGCTCAATTATATAAATCTAGTCAGGGTAGAATATCAATAATTGCTACAATTACTAAAGATTATAAATGGGTTGTGGTGGCCAATTATAATTATTTAGTGAATTTTAATACTCTTGTTATAGAAGCTATGCAAGACATAGCTGCTTCTATAGATTGGTTGTATTCAAATAATAATGATTTAATAAGTTTGTCTGAAAAAAACAAAATATCTACTAAATTAGCCATTCAACCACTTTTAAAAGCTAAAGATTTTAAATATTCAGATGGAAATAAAATGGTTGAGATTTTAAAAAAATATTATAAAAAAAATAAAATTAAAGTTTCTGAACCATCTGATAAAATATATTTTACTAGGACTTAGTTGTAATAATTTTGTTATAATTTAAAATTATTATGATAAACTATCATTGTAGAATGTGAAACTTTTTTATAATCGTGAAGATGTTTTGATAGAAACAGCGAATGAAAAAATGAAAGGTAAAAAATGAAAAAATTAGTTGTGACATTGAGCGTACTTGCTTTGTCAGTAGTGGGGTTAGTGGGTTTAAGTGCTTGTGGTGGTCAAAGTTCATCATCTAGTTCGGATAAGGTAATTAATGTTTATGGTTGTGAACCGCAAAATAAACTTGTGCCAGGCAATACATCGGAAACTTGTGGCGGAAATATTTTGCTCCAGTTATTTGATGGTTTGGTTAAATACACTAATGAGGGTAAAGCTGAAAATGATGTGGCAGAGTCCATAACTCCAGAAGATGGTAATAAAATTTTTGATATAAAAATAAGACAGGGGTTAGTGTTTGATAATGGGGAAGCTATAACTGCTGATTCTTTTATTAAATCGTGGAATTATACGGCTCTTGCTGAAAACGCTCAAGCCGGTCAATCTTTTTTTGAGCCAATTAAAGGATATAAAGAAGTTTCAGAGGAGAATGCTAAAACTAAAACTTTGTCAGGTTTAGTTAAAGTGACTGATTTGGAATTTAAAATTGAATTGGAAAAACCTTCTATAACTTTTCCTATGCGTTTAGGTTATTCAACATTTGCTCCTTTGCCAGTTTCTCAATTTGATGATGACGGGAGATTAGAAGATGATTTTGGCGATCATCCCATTGGTAATGGACCATATAAATTTAGTGAGTGGAATCATGATATGGATATAAAGTTGGTTAAATCAGATACTTATAAAGGTAATAAAGTTGTTAAAAATTCAGGTTTGGATTTCAAAATCTATACTGGAGGTTCGGAAGCAGCTTATGCTGATGTGCAATCTGGTGTTTTGGATGTGTTAGATTCTGTACCAGCTACTCAATCTAAAACTTTTCAAAACGATTCTCAAGTTCAAGCAGTTATTTCAAAATCAACAAATTTTCAAGGATTAGAGATTCCAGATAATTTACCACATTTTGGTTGGGATGAAGAAGGTCAATTAAGAAGGGCGGCTGTTTCATATTCAATTGATAGACAATCTATAATTGATAAAGTAGTTGATGGTTTAGCGGATCACCCAGTTAGTTATTCGCCAAATAGTTCTGAAATTTCTGGAGCATCTAGCGAGGTAGAAGGTAATGAAGTTTTAAATTTCAATGCAGATCAGGCTAAAGAGCTATGGTCCAAAGCTGATGCTATATCTAAATTTGATAATCCTAAATTGGATGTCTACTATAATGCTGACGGGGGAGGAAAATCTCTTTTAGAAGCAGTGGCTAATTCTATTAAGACTAATTTAGGTATTGAATCATCTGCTAAATCGGTGGTTGATTTTAAAACTTTATTAAATAAAGAGGCTGAACATAATGTGGATGGTGCTTTTAGAATGGGTTGGCAACCTGATTATCCATCAATTGAAAACTTTTTAGCACCTTTATATACTAAAGAAGCTATTAGAACGGGATCGAATTATTCAGGTTTTTCTAATGAAGAATTTGATAACCTTTTATCTGATGGTGGTGCCGCTTCTAGTATAGATGAAGCTAATAAATTATTTGCTAAAGCTCAAGTGCTTTTATTTAAGTATTTACCTTGTTTCCCATTGTATGATATTAAAAATAAAGGAGTTACGGCATTAGGGGTTAAAGGCATGACTTTTGACTGGCATTCAGTACCGGTTTATACTGATATATCTAAGGATTAAAATAAATTAGTTTATTAAATATAATATCCAAAGGTAAATTGAATTAAAATAAAAGGTTTATAATGGCTCGTTATATTGGGGTTAGGGTTCTCCAAACAATCCCAGTAGTATTAGGTACAACTTTGTTAATTTACGGGTTGGTATTTTTAATGCCAGGTGATCCAGTTAGAGCTATGTTTGGTAATCATCCTCCTAGCGAAGCGGCTATGAATGTGGTTAGACGGGAGTTTCATTTAGACCAACCTTTTATTATGCAATATTTGTATTTTTTGAAAGGTGTCTTAACTTTTGATTTTGGTAAAACTTTTCAAGGTCGTAATGTGTCAGATGTTATAGCCACTAGTTTGCCTATTACGGCGCAATTGGCTTTTTTATCAATTTTCTTTGAAATTATAATTGGTGTTGGGTTAGGCATTGTAACGGGTGTTAAAAAAGGTCGTATTTTTGATAATACTGTTTTAATGTCCACTTTAGTAATCATTTCTATTCCAACTTTTGTTTTAGGTTTTGTATGTCAATTTATATTTGCTGTTAAACTAGGAATTGTACCGGCAACAGTGGGTAATTATATTGATATAAATCATATGCTTATGCCAGCTTTAGTTTTGGCTAGTGTATCAATTAGTTATGTTATAAGATTAACTAGAAGTCAAATAAAGGATAATTTAAATGCTGACTATGTTAGAACAGCTAGAGCTAAAGGTTTGGACAACAGGACAGTGGTTTTGAAACATATTTTACGAAACTCTTTGGTGCCTGTAGTAACTTATATAGGGGCTGATTTAGGTGGTTTAATGGGTGGAGCTGTGGTTACTGAGGCAGTATTTAATATAAATGGTATAGGTCATCAATTATATTCAGGTATTTCTAGAGGTGAGGGTGTTTTAGTGGTGTCTTTGGTGACGGTTTTAGTTTTAATATATATAGTGGCTAACCTTTTGGTTGATATATTATATGCCTTTTTAGATCCTAGAATAAGATACGGCAAAAGTTAAAGGGATAAGTTTTGTGAATAGTAAAATAGAACATTTTGTGGCTGATTATGATACCAATTTGTCAGCTGTTGATCAGTTTACAAGTGATAAAAAAGTTACAGGACTTATTCAAGAAGCTTGGTCAATAATTATTCGTAATCCTTTATTTTGGGTATCGTCAGTTATTGTTTTAATATTGGCCTCCATGGCGTTGTTCCCTGGTCTTTGGTCGCAGACTGATCCTTTAGTTTGTCAAATTTCTGATTCTAACTTGTCAGGTTCAGCCATTCATCCTATGGGAACGACTTTACAAGGTTGCGATGTTTTTGCCAGAGTAGTTTATGGAGCTAGACCATCATTAGCTATTGGAGTTATGACCACTGTAATAGGTACTTTAATTGGTGTTATAATAGGCACGATAGCGGGTTTTTTCGGTGGTATTTTAGATTCAATATTATCTAGAGTAATTGATGTTTTTTATGCTATTCCTTTTATTTTAGCAGCTGTGGCAGTCTTACAACTTTTCCAAAGTTCAGATTCTATTTGGAAAGTGATTTTTACACTGTCGCTATTTGCTTGGACTTCACCAGCTAGGCTAATGCGTTCAGCTGTTCTGGGTGTTAAACAGCAAGAGTTCATAACCGCTTCAGTAGCTTTAGGGTCTTCACAGTTTAGAAATATGTTTATGCATATTTTGCCGAACTCTATATCGCCTGTAATTGCTACTGCTACTATCAATATCGGTGGTTATATTGTGGCAGAATCTACTTTATCGTTTTTAGGTTTAGGTCTAGGTTCAAACTCTGTGTCGTGGGGGCAGGATATTGCTAATGCTAGAGATAATTTAATGACCACTCCATCTATGCTTTTATGGCCATCATTATTTTTAGCTGTGACAACTTTGTCATTCATTTTCTTAGGTGATTCTATTCGTGATGCTTTAGATCCAAAAGGTCGTAGGTAAAGGATAAAATATAATGGTAGATTCTTTATTAGAGGTTAGCGATTTATATATTGATTTTACAGTTGATAAAAAAGCTGTTTCGGCTGTTCAAGGGGTAAGTTTTACTGTTGAACATGGTCAAAAAGTGGCTATTGTAGGTGAATCTGGTTCAGGTAAATCTACCACAGCTCATTCTTTAATAAATCTTTTACCTGGTACGGGTAGAGTTAAATCAGGTTCAATAAAATTAGAAGGTAATGAATTAGTTGGAACTAGTTTTAAAAAGTTTATTCAAATTAGGGGTAAGAAAATTGGTTTAGTGCCGCAGGATCCTATGAGTAATTTAAATCCAGTTTACAAAATTGGTAATCAAATAGGAGAGGCCTTAAGTGCTAACAATGTTGATGTTGATCATGATATTATTCAAAAAGAAATTGATGGTAAAGTTACTATTCTACATTCTGATAATGAATTGTTTTTAGGCAGGGGTGCACGACAAAAAATTGAAATTGAAGTTTTGAACATTTGGTTGAACGAAGCTAATTATAATGTAGATGAAGTTTTTGGTAAAATTGATATTAAATTAATTGACCATTTAGCTTTACGACGAGATTTAGTAAATATTTTACAGTCTGCTGGAGTTTTGGAATCTGATGCTGCTGATATACATGCCCGTATTAAGGCTTTACATGCAAAATTAATTGTGGGATCATCCATTCGTTTAGATGTTATAAAAACTTTGCAGAAGTTTTCTTTATCAGAAGTTCAAGCTAAACAAATGGTTGAAAAATATGTTAAAGGTTCAACTAAAGTTGACAGAATTGCTGGGCTTTTGTCGGAGGCGGGTCTTACTCATGCAGGACAAAGAGCTAAACAGTATCCGCATGAGTTTTCTGGAGGTATGCGTCAGAGAGCTTTAATTGCTATGGCATTGGCAGCTCGTCCGCGTTTGTTAATTGCTGATGAACCAACTAGTGCTTTGGATGTGACTGTACAAAAGCGTATTTTGGATCGTATTAATCGTATAAATACAACTTTAGGTGTGGCTGTTTTATTTATAACTCATGATTTGGGTTTAGCAGCCGAGTATTCAGATAAATTAATTGTTATGCATAAAGGTAGGATTGTGGAGTCGGGGGCATCTTTAGAAGTTTTGCGGAATCCACGACATCCTTACACTAAAGAGTTGATGAAAGCTGCTCCATCTTTGAATGCAAGCAGATTAGTCTCTGAATCTAATTCTCAAGTTGATAAATCGATTCAAAAGTCTGCAAATGTTTTTGAATTTGTTAATTTAACTAAAAAATTTAAATTACCTGGTACTAAAAAACTTTTTAAAGCGGTTGATAATATTTCTTTTAAAGTTCCTAGGGGAAAAACGACAGCTATTGTTGGTGAATCAGGCTCAGGTAAATCAACTGTGGCTAATATGGCTTTAGGTTTATTAACTCCAACTTCAGGTAATATTTTATTTGAATCAAATTCTATGAAAGATATTTTGCAATCTAAAAAATTGGCTAAAGATTTTCGCATAAAAGTTCAACCAGTTTTTCAAAACCCTTATGGTTCTTTGGATCCTTTGTATTCATTAGGACGAGCTGTGGCTGAGCCTTTAGAAATTCATGGCGTGGGTGACTCTGAGAGCCGTAATCAAAGAGTTAAAGAACTTTTAGAATTAGTTCAATTGCCAAATGATGTTATAACTAGATACCCTAATGAATTATCAGGCGGTCAACGACAAAGGATTGCCATCGCTAGAGCCCTAGCCCTTAATCCAGAATTGATTTTATTAGATGAGGCTGTGTCCGCTTTAGATGTTTTAGTCCAAGAACAGATTTTACAATTATTAAATAATTTGCAAAAAGAATTAGGTTTAACATATTTATTTATAACCCACGATTTAGCTGTGGTAAATATAGTGGCTGATGATGTTATAGTTATGGAATCGGGTAAATTGGTTGAACAAGGCAAAACTGTTGATATATTTAAAAATCCTAAACAAGAATATACTCAAAATTTGTTGGATGCTATTCCGGGTAGAAATTTAATTTAGTATTGTTTGTATTTAGCTATAAATGACTATTTTACAAGATATACCCATTTATGCTAAGGTGGTTAAAGATGGTCAAATTATTTCTAAAGCGACCAATACTCGTACTAAGACTTACGATATAACGGGTCATGCTGAAATTAACGCTTTAAGGCAAGCAGCTATAGAATTAAACACATGGAATTTAGATGGTTGTGAATTATACTCCACTTTAGAACCTTGTCTAATGTGTATAGCTGCTATAATGGATAGTAAAATTTCCAAATTATATTACGCTGCCTTTGACAAAAAGGCTGGGGCTTGCGGTTCAGTTTGGAATATACCAGCTGATGGACGCACTAGACGGCATTTAGAGGTTTATGGCGGCGTGGTAATTGATGGCTTATCAGCTTTAGAACATAGTCAAAGAGTTTCGAGGTTTTTTCAGCATTCAATTCGTTCATATGCTAACCGATCAAATAAATTACCAGATAAATATGCTTTAGCTTTAAAAAAGTATCAAAAGGATTATTTAATTAATTTAAATCAATTAAAAAATAATTTAGTTAAATGGACAGAACAATATAAAAAGATTATCTTAGAAATTGGCTCTGGACAAGGTAAAACGATTGTTCAAGCGGCAATTTCGGAACCTGAAACATTGTTTATTGGATCAGAGGTTTATTTAGCTGGTTTAGCCCATACGGTATATTCAGCACATATGCAATCCTTAGATAATTGTAAATTATATAATGGTGATGTTAATAATTTATTACAGATTGTGCCAGATAATTTTTTTCAAGATATTTGGTATTTTTTTCCAGATCCTTGGCCTAAAAGAAAACATCATAAAAGACGATTAATTAAT
>JAITSD010000070.1 GCA_031288055.1 Candidatus Opitulatrix roisinitermitis
GTAGTAAAGTGCATAAATTGGCTAAGAAATAACTGGTTGGCTGTTGTTTATTACTAAAAATTAAATATATTGTTTGCCGTGCCATTCCTAATAATTTTGTTAATTCGTTATATGAATAAATGTTATTAAATTCCATTAAGGGTAAAACTAATTCTTTTTTTAATAATAACTTTTTATGTATTTTCATAATTTCCATACATTCAGTATACCATATTTTCATAATAATTTTAGTATATTCCATAATTAGTATGTCTAATTTTTCATAATATAAATAAAATAATATGAAAACTTGTAATATGAAATATCGTAAATTGTCTATAAAATACATATAAATCTAATATCAAGTATTATGAAAATATGGTATACTGAATGTATGAATACTAAACAATATTTTGCATATATGGATGCAGATTTGACTATAAATAAAATTAAAAGTATTTTAAATATCAATAGTTCAAGCACAATTTCTATGAAAAATAAAAATAATACATACACCACAGATGAAATAATAAAAATTTGTAAAGCTGTTAATTACTCACCTACCAAAGCACTTATAGATTTAAACATAATAAAACAAGACGACATAAACAAAAATGCCACCTCAAATAGTAATAATAAAACTAATATTGGCACTATTGAAACAACAACCTTAATAATTGAACTTTTAAAAAGACTAAGAAACTTAGATGAAAACATAGTAAATACATTTAACATAAAGGGGATTAATGGATAATGAAAATAAAGATATACGAAAATATCTACAAGAAAATAATAGAAAAATTACTTTATCACAAATGGCAAATGCTCTAGATGTTACAGTTACAACAATTGTTCGCAAAAATAGAAACAATAATTATAATGCGGAAGATATTATTAAAATATGTAGAGTAGTGGGCTATTCACCTATAAAAGCTCTCATTGATTTTAATATCTTAAATGATAATGATATAAAAAATTCAAATGTTTGTAGCAATTCTCAGTCCACCAACATTTCATTCCAATCAACCACCACCATAATCATTGAACTATTAAATAAAATAAAAGACTTAGAGGAAAAATTAGTTAATACATTTGACATAAAGGAATAATTATGATGGACATAAGAAATTACTTCAAAAAAAATAATATAACATTAAAAATAAATGATATTGCTGTTGCATTGGATATATCAAAAAATTCAGTTGTGCTAAAAAATAGACATAATAATTATAAAGTAGATGACCTTATAAAAATTTGTAACTACATAAACTATTCTGTCACAAAGGCACTTTTAGATTTAGATATTCTGAAAAAAAATGATGTAAGTGTAAATTCAAATATAGAAATTGCTAAAAAAACACTAGCCATGCAAGATTTAAAAACTTCTGACCTTTTAGACGAATTACAAAATAGACTAAAAGAATTAGATTGCATTATAAATGGTGTCAAAAGAATTCCTATAGAAAATGAGATAATATGAATGTAAGAGATTATTTCAAAAATAACGGTAAAAAAATAACTATTCCCGATATACGAAATGCTTTAAATTTTAAAAGTCAAACTTCTATTGTTGTGAGAAATAAAAACAATAATTATAATGCGGCTGATTTAATAAATATCGCAAAATATATAAATTATTCCCCCACAAAAACTCTCTTAGACTTAAATATAATAGAACAAGATGACGTTAATAATAATAGCTTAAATAAATCAACCACCACCAATACTTCCCCAAACCTAAAAAACGTTGAAACAATGGTCTTAATATATGAATTACTAGACCGTTCTAAAAAACTTATAAATAAGGTAGACGATGTCTGCGAAGTAATAAATACAAAATAATAAAAAGGAGCAAAACTAAATGACTGACAAATATCAATTTTGGTTTACTAAACTGGAATATATGTTTAAAAATTATATTAAAAAAAGAAATGACAGAAAACAAGACAGCATTATAAATGGTATAAAAACAAAAGATAAGCAAGCCATTGAGCTAAAAAGGCAGGCTAGACTTTTATATGAAAGCTTGGACGGCACGGAAAAGGACACTTTCAAAAATATAATGGAGGCGACACTAAAAGCACAAGGGCATATTTTAGATAAGGGTATAGTGATATTAGGCTATTATGAAGAACCTGTAAATAAACTAATAACAATTGACTTGATAAAAAAAATAACACTTTTCTATACCTATACGCTAAAAGGTTATTTTATATATAAAAATTTTGTAAATCTTCACTCTACACAACCATATAACCATATAGTTAAACTGTATAAAAATACTGAACCCAATAACCCCTACATTCAATTTTTCAAAGACGAACAAACCGATTATTTCCAAACCTCAAATAGCAATTAGTACAATTTTTGCACAATCCACTGAGTTATCTATACTACTGTCCCCTAAATTATTTCTAAAATATTTTCTTTCAGATTCATTATAATGTTTCATAGCTTCTCTATAATCTGAATACTCATCACTGATAATAAGTTTTTGTTTAATTTTAGAAAATACAAGTAAAAACCATTTTATATCTAAATTCATAATATTATGCTATACTAAAATTAAATGAACCTGCCGAAAAGTAGTTAAAGGCAAAATCTATTTGATACTTTTAAGACTCAGAGTTCCCAACCGCTGAAAGAATCGGTTGTAGCCTTGTATGAGTCGCTTTTTCGGTGGGTTTTTTATTTATTTAACTATAACCCGCTTGGCTTTTTAGACGTAAAAAGATTATTGCGGGTTTTCATTTTTAAGGATTATTCAGCGTCGCCTAGCCTTTATCTATCTTCAATTTTCTTAACAAACTTTTCAAAATCCCCCACAAAATCTTTATCTTGTTTAATTCTAAATTGTTCATATTCACTAATTACATATTGTTTGGCTTTCTTTTGACTAACTTTACCTGTGCCTAATAATTTAGGATACTCATTTAAATCTAAATAATCATTCATAACACCTAACCAATCTTTCATAGTCATTATACTTTGTCTTTCCGCTCTATTTTCAGCAATATCTAAGAAAGCTGAAACTGCTCTTGCTAATTTTTTCAACTCATTTTCGGTTAGATAATTTTTAGCAATTATAACATCACTTTTTAATATTTTACCATTAGGTGACTGCTTCCAATTTGTAAGACCCATATGTTTTTTATTCTTATCAACTCTTTTATATATAAGCTCAGCAGCCGTATTACCTGTTATAGCATAATGTAATTTATTTTGTATAAAAGCAAAAAATTCCTTAGTTAGTTCTGTATTTAATTTATAATCAGAAGAAAGTGCAAAAATGTCAGCCAATTTTAAATGTAAACGCCTTTCACTTAGTCTTATTTCTCTTATTTTTTCTAATAATTCTTCAAAATAATCCTTACCAAAATGAGTTCCGTTTTTTAATCTTTCATCATCTAAAATATAGCCTTTTATTAAATAACTTCTCAATGCCTTTGTAGCCCATTTACGAAAATCTATTGCTCTTGTAGAATTAACCCTATATCCCACTGAAATTATGGCATCAAGGTTGTAAAAAGTAGTATTATAAATTTTATTATCATTTGCAGTATGTTCCATTTTGGAACTAACTGAACTTTCATCCAATTCACCACTGTCAAAAATATTTTTTAAGTGTTTTGCAACAGCGGCTCTGCCAACTTCAAACAATTCAGCCATCTTTTTTTGTGTTAGCCAAACTGTTTCATCATAAAAATACGCCTCTATTTGTTGATTTCCATCAGGTGTTGTATAAAATAAGAAATTATCTAATTCCACCACTACCACCTAGCTTTTATCCACCCTGCTTGCTCAATTTGTTTTTCTATAAATTGTGTGGCTTCTTTTCGCTTACTGTAGTTTTTTTGAAATACAGGCAAAATATCATCAGTGTTTATTGTTTCTAACTGCCAACCTGTTTGTCGCTGCCATATATTAGCTACTATCTGTAAACCTGCTTTTTCAGTGTAGCACAACATACTAGCATTAGCGTTAACCTTATCATATCGCCATGTATAAGTCTTTTCTTTCATTTTATTTCCTTTATTATTTTTTTTGCTTTTTCTATATCTTTTTTCTGACTTGATTTATTTCCTCCTACTAATAATATTCTAACACTGTTCATCCTAACTCTATTAACTGTTTCAACAACTGTTGTCTCAATTTTTCTGTATCTTGTTTATTCAAATTAGCTAAGGATTTAGTTTCTTTTCTTTTCGTAATTTCAGCTCCCACTTTATTCATAGCATTTATTCGTCTGTCGTCCACTGCGTGTTGATATCTCATAGCAATATCTGTGGAATTATGCCCTAAAATAGACATTGTAGTTACTAAATCACTAACTGCTGCGATATTAGTAGCCGCTGTATGCCTGAGTATGTGAAATCTAATATGCGACAAGCCTGCTTTTTGTTTGGCTTTTTTAAAAATAGTATTAAAACAAGCTCCCTCTTGTATTTCACCTCGCCAATTTGTAAAAACCAAATCGTTATCATTTTGCCCTACCCACTTTTCTAAATGGTGTTCTATCAAAGGAATTAAACTGTCAGGAATAGGAATATCACGCCTTGAGTTTACTGTTTTTAATGGTGCTAAAACGATTTTACTGTTTTTGTCTCTACATACTTGGTGGCGAATACATAACTTTTTCTGGACTAAATTAAAGTTTTTTCTAACTAATCCGCATACTTCGCCAATTCGTAATCCTAAAATACCAGCTATATAGATAGACAATTTTGATTTTTCAGGCATAGCATTATAAAGAGCTTCTATTTGTTCTTTTGCCAAAACTGTCATAGTATGTTTAGATTTATATGTTTTGTTTTTGGAGGAACAAGGATTTTTTTCTATCAAAGAATTACCTTTTTCATCAGGTTCACCGGCTTTTGTAAAAATATGTTTCAACAAAATATAAGCGTTATACCTCGCACTAGGTCTATCTTTTGGCAAATAATCATCATACCATTTGTTGACTATCTGAGCAGTAATTTCGCATAATCTATATTTTTCAAAATAACTTTTTATATATTTTTTATACCAATTTTGATACATCCGCCAACTATTTGGTCGCAATTCTAAATTATTAATAAATTCTTCAGCAAAATTATTAAAATAAATATTTTTTGCTTTCTTTTGACTTCCTCTAACTTCGGGACTGACCCAATATCCACTATCTAAAAGATTTTTTTCATCTTCTAACCACATTTCAGCTGTGATTTTTTTAGTAAAACTATATGGAGCATTACATCTTATGTTATCTAATCCAATATAACTCGCATAGTACGTGTTACCTACTTTTCTAATATACCCAAATGAACGTCTTTTTGCCATTTTTTACTTCCTTTCTTTTTTTACTTTATCATAATTTTTACGATTATTTTACGATAACAAACCTACAAATATGACTAAAATAGTATAAATCAATAATATTGCTAATATTCCTAATTCCCCCATAATATAAGAGTAGACTTGAATTTTAGCTATAATGTAAATTAAAACTTGTTATAAGTTAATATTATATAAAACGAATAATAATTTATAAGATAAATTAGCCTAAAAATAAAAAAAGCAAATATAAGACTGGCGTAAAAATTAAAGTAGAATCAATTCTATCCATAATACCGCCATGGCCAGCTAATAAAGTTGACATATCTTTAACCTTGGCAAATCTTTTTAAAGACGACTCTGCTAAATCCCCTATTAATCCAAAAATACAAGCACATAAAGCAAATAACAATCTATCCAAAACGCCTTTTAAACTAAAAACTGAAGTTTGCAAAAAATAAATATTCATAAACTCAAAACCAGCTGAACTCAAAAGTATAGTTACTATACCAAAAACTAAACCACCAGCAAATCCTTCCCAGGTTTTTTTAGGAGAAAGCTGAGGAGCTAGGGCGTGTTTACCAAAATGCGAACCAATCACTAAACCACCTAAATCAATAAAAGAAATTATAACTGACGATAAAGCCAATTTATAAGCTCCAAATGGTAAACAATAGGTTAAAATTAAAAAAGACGCTAAAAAGGGAATCCAAGTGCAAATTAAAACACTATAAGACACCTGTTGAATTTTTGCTTTATAATCTATATGGTCTAAAGAGCAATATAAAATTAACACCGCCACAGTTAAAAAGTAGACCACCGATAAACCTCCAGAGCCATAATAAAAAGACACCAAAATCATACCAGCCGAACCTATAATAATTGGTGGTAAACCAATTCTAATATTTTTTATTTTCAAGCAATAGTAAACTTCTCCGACCGCTATTATACAGGCTATAAAGACTAATCCTAAAAATAAATACGGAGTTATAAATAAACAAGCAAATAATAATAAAAATAACACTACACCCGTGACTGTAGCTAAAGGTATATTACGAAATTCGGTGGCGGTTTTACTATATTTTGCCATAGTAAAAAATACTTACAAAAAATTAAACCTCTAATAAATCATTAGTCTTTTGACCTAGAATTTTATCAATTTGTTCCGTAAAATCTTTGGTAATTTCGTCTAATAATTTTTCAATATGTTTAACATCATCTTGTGTATAATCATCAGATTTTTCAGCTTCTTGTTTAACATGGCGACGAATATTTCGTATACTTACTCTAGCTTCTTCGGCTTTTTGTTTTGCTAATTTAACATATTGTTCTCGTCTTTCTTTAGTTAAATCAGGTAAATTAACTCTTAAAATGCCACCATCATTATTGGGATTAACTCCTAAATCAGATTCTCTAATAGCTTTAACAATAGTCGGTGCTGCATTTCTATCAAAGGGCGAAATTACTAAACTTCTAACATCAACCACATTTATAGTAGCTAAAGATTTTAAAGGTGTAGCAACTCCATAATAATCAATCATTATTTTTTCAAATAAACCAGCATTAGCCCTGCCTGTTCTAATAGAACTATATTGTTCTTTAAGATATTCAACTGTTTGAAACATATGTTGTTTTGCATAATCGATTAACTTATCAGCCATATTTTTTATTCCTTTAAAATTGTACCTATTTTTTCATCACCAATTAAAACTTTTGCCACAGCTTGATCCTCATCCATACCAAATACTTGTATTATCATACCATTATCTCTAGCTAATGACAAAGCTGCCGCATCCATAACACCTAAATCATCAACTAAAGCTTGAGTGATAGTTAAATTTGTAAACTTTTTAACTCCAGGCTCAATTCTAGGATCACCAGAATAAACTCCATCTACGCCATTTTTACCCATAAGGACTTTCAAACAATGAGTTTCCAAAGCTCTTTGAATAGCCACAGTATCTGTAGAAAAATACGGTAAACCTGTACCTGCTCCAAAAATTACTACTCGGCTTTTTTGCATATGTCGTATAGCTTTTAAAGGTACATAGGGTTCGGCTATTTGTCCCATAGCAATAGCTGTTTGAACTCTAGTTTCCACACCTAATTGTTCTAAAAACTCCTGCAAAGCTAAACAATTCATAACTGTGCCTAACATACCCATATAATCGCCACGGGAACGGTCTATACCAGCTTGCTCTAATTCAGCACCACGAAAAAAATTTCCGCCCCCCACCACCACACAAACTTCCACCCCGTTAGCCACAGCTGTTTTTATTTGCATAGAAATATTTCGTAAAACAGGTACATCAACTCCTAAAGATCCGCCACCAAAAGCTTCTCCAGAAAGTTTTAACAAAACTCGTCTAACCAATTTGCCTTGATTATTAATAGCTAATTTACGCACCATCTTAATTATCTTTATATTCTATAAGCTCTAGCACTATTAATTCCAAAAAATAACCTACCCCTGACCAACTCTAACTCTGAAATAATTTATCAATTTACCGCCAGCTTTAGAAATTAACTGACTAACTGTTATAGAAGGATCCTTAGCTAAAGGTTGATCTAATAAAACTACATCTTTATAAAAAGCTTTTAAGCGACCCTCAACTATTTTAGGAATAATATTTTCTGGTTTGCCCTCATTTTGAGCAATTTCTTTAGCCACTTTTGACTCAGTGTCTATAACTTCAACAGGTATATTCTCAACTGACAAATATTTAGGAGCTAAAGCAGCTATATGTTGAGCTACATCTTTAGCCACGCCACTAGCTTCAATATCTGTTGCTACTAAAACAGCAATTGAAGGCGGTAAATCTTTGGCAGTTTTATGTAAATACAGCGTTACGCTAGGAGCTTCTAAACGATGAACTGAATTTAAAACCACTTTTTCGCCTAAAATAGCCGCCGTATTATTTATATTTTCTTCAACTGTAGATTGACCAATTTTGACTTGTAAAGCCGCTTGAACGCTATTTGCTTGACTAGTAATTACAGCTTCCAAAACACTATTGGCTAAATCTATAAACTTAGCTGATTTAGCCACAAAATCAGTTTCAGAATTTAATTCCACTATATATCCAACTTGGTTTTGCTCCGCATTAACAACTTTGGCAGCCACAATACCCTCAGATGTAGCACGGCTTTCCCGTTTTGCCACGCCTTTTAAACCTTTAATTCTAATAATTTCTGTAGCTTTAGCAATATCTCCATTAGCCTCATCTAAAGCTTTTTTAACATCTAGCATACCGGCACCAGTAATATCCCGCAACTGTTTTATATCATTTGCAGTATAATTTGCCATAATTTCCTTTCTTTTATATTTTACTTTTTACTTGTAGTAATTTTTTTGCTTGTAGCAGTCTTTTTAACTTCTTTAGTCTTAGAGACATTTGCTTTCTTATCAACTAGCTTCTTAGTAGTTGTTTTTTTAGCAGTATTTGTTTTTTTGTCAGGCGTAGATTTTTTATCAATAGTTGTTTTTTTATTATTAACCAATTTAGTAGCTGCTTGTTTTTTAGCAGTCACTGCCACAATCGACTCATCAACTTTTAACTGGGCAGCTTCTAATAACTCTTTTTCCCACTCAGCTAATGGTTCTTCTTCTAAAATAGCAGCCTTTTCTTCAACTGTTTCCGTAGATATCTCGGGTTTTGACTTAGCCGCTTTAGCTACTGAAGCTGTGGCAATATTAGAACGCTCAATTAAACCTTGTGCTACGGCATCAGATATAATATTAGTTAAAAGTTCAATAGCCTTAGTAGCATCATCATTACCAGCAATAGGATAATCAATTAAGGTCGGATCACAATTAGTATCTAAAATTGCTACGACTGGAATACCTAATTTTTTGGCCTCATCAACAGCAATCCTTTCTTTAAGAATATCAACTACCCAAATAATTGTTGGTGTTTTAGTCATATCTCTAACACCATTTAATAATTTTTCTAATTTAAATTTTTCCCTTTCTAAAATAAGTAACTCTTTTTTAGTATAACCAGAATCTGAAATACTAGAAAAATCAATCTGTTCTAAATCCTTTAATCGTCTAACCGATTTCATAACAGTTTTTAAATTAGTTAACATACCACCCGGCCAGCGTTCAGAAACATAAGGCATACCGACTTTAGCAGCCAATTCACTAATAGAGTTTTTAGCTTGTCTTTTAGTCCCAACAAACAAAATTGTACCACCTTGAGATATAGTATTTTTAACAAACTCATAAGCTATATTTATATTATCAATTGTTTTAGACAAATCTATTATATAATTCCCATTTCGAGAAGTCAAAATATAGGGTTTCATTTTGGGATTCCAATTACGAGTCGGGTGTCCGAAATGCACACCAGCATCAAGCAAGCTTTTAGTAGTAACAACAGCCATTATACTCCTTTATTTATTAAGCAGGTTGGCAACCCGCAGCGGTTATTCCTAGTATAGATTCAAAACCACCAAATAGGACCGCAGTTTTAAATATCACCTATACGCGTATTTTTAAACATAACCAAAAAATATGATTTTTCAATTAGCCTATATGCAATAGTCTACCTTTATTTTGACTAAAAACAAATTGACATAAATAAATTATGAAAAATCATAATAACGCAGCTATAAATATTTAACATATTCAATACTAAATATGTTAATTTTTAGCTTTATACTATAAATATGGCGAAGTCTTTAACTAATCAGAAAAACTTACCGTCAGCTTTTTCTGCAGCTATACATTCTTTAATGAATATAGAGGTTGATAAAGGAATCAATTTACGGGAAATAAATCCACCAACAAATATCAGCCCCTTTTCGCTAGCTGTGGAAGCTACTATAGACGATAAATCAAATGTTGATAATACTTTGGGTAATTTTATTGTTATTTATAAAGAATCGGCAAAAGATACCTGGGGGTCGCCCTTTAGAATTGTTAGTCATATAACATCATCATTAGAAAATGAAATAGCTCAAGAACCAAGTTTTCGTCATCACACATGGTCTAAGTTTTGCCAAGAAATTATTAAATCATCAGCTTTCAATATTAATGGCACAGTAACTATTTCTATTAATCAATATTTTGATTTTAATGACACTTTAGACAATCTTGACTCCAACGCAGTTATAGATTCTACTTTTGACTTAAGAGCTTCTTGGTCAGCTAAAAATCCCGACTTAAAACCCCATTTCTTAACTTGGATTAAATCATTTGTTAATTTAACAAATTCTAAAATGCTATTTTAAAAGACTAATACAAAAAACTTGCACTTAAAAAATACTCAAATATCGGATTTTTATTAAATTAATTACGCTAAAGCTTTAACAACTTTTTGAATCATATCAGGACGCAAACCACACCATTTTTCATCACCAGTAACTACCACAGGAGCTTGCATAAAACCCAAAGAGGCAATATAATCCATAGCACTTGGATCCTTAGTAATATCAATTACATTATATTTCACATTATATTTATCAAAAAGTCTTTTGGTGGCCTCACACTGAACACAATGTGGCTTACTATATAATGTAACCATAATTGCTTTCCTTTCTTTTTGGCTTTTTTACCCCTGAAATCTCTTTTCATTCTGTCATATCATTAACATCGTACTATATATTATGTTAATAACTGTTTTTAACAGTTAGTCTTTATGGACTGAATATTTTCAGTATATAAATTAAATAATATAATATTTTCGAAAACTTTTTTATAAAGTTAAGTGTGTTTTTTGTAAAAAATGTGTAAGTTTAGCCGTTTTAGGTAAATTAAAAATATCTTTCGGTTTACCCTGCTCTATAACAAGTCCGTTTTGTAAAAAAATTACTTTTGATGAAACATCTTTAGCAAACTGCATTTCATGCGTTACCACTACCATAGATAATCCCTCTTTAGATAATTGTTTCATAATGTCTAAAACCTCAGACACCATTTGTGGATCCAAAGCACTGGTTGGCTCATCAAATAAAATTACTTCTGGATTCATTGACAAACTTCTGGCAATAGCCACTCTTTGCTTTTGTCCACCCGAAAGACTATACGGTAATTTATTAGCAAACTTTTCCATACCAACTTTTTTCAAATTAGATAAGGCTTGGGCTTTGGCCTTAACTTTATCAATGTGTAAAACCTTAACTGGTCCAATAGTACAATTTTCCAAAACTGTTTTATTAGAAAATAAATTAAATTGTTGAAAAACAAAAGCAATTCTTTTTTGAACTTGAATAGGATCAAAAGTTTTTTGCAAAATATTCTGATTAAAAAAATAAATCTGTCCTGAATCGGCTGTGTCTAAACGATTCATACACCTTAAAAGAGTTGATTTACCTGAACCTGACGAACCTATAATAGTCGTAGTTTTACCCATTGCAAAATCTAAATTAATATTATTTAGAACTCTACTTTGCCCATAAAACTTATTTAG
>JAITSD010000023.1 GCA_031288055.1 Candidatus Opitulatrix roisinitermitis
TAGAACTAATTTAAACGCCCAAGAAACTTTGGTTAGCGGCACAAATATTAAAAGCATTTTTGGACAATCTTTATTGGGGTCTGGAAACCTTAATCCAATTACAATAAATAAAACCAGTGACTTAGTAATAGGTGAAACTGCACTTCTAAGGGCTGGCTTTGGTTCAACTGTAACTTTTTATGGTGTAACTTGTGTATTTGATACTGGTGTCTGTTCTTGGGCATTAAAGCCCTATGGTGATGCTTATTTTGTATATGATACTGGCGACGGTGTTGTAAAAAGTTATACAAAAGCGAGTGCAGCTTCTACAACAGATATTAGTTTAAAATTACTCAGCATTAAATCAGGTCAAAGTTGGGCTAAAGGTTTTATTTTAATGACTACCGGTCATTACGAATATGAATTTTATAAAGGTGTGGGAAATGGAGCTTTTTATTTTATAAGAAGAACTAGCTAACCAAATTACCCAAACAGAATAATTACTATAATTAATGCAACTAATTGTTCCATATGGAACAATTTTATAATGAACTTCCCTATAATAAACAACTGCTTTATTATTAGCAAACCTTTTAAATTAAATACCACAAATAAACATTATATGTTTTTTTAAAGTAAAAAATAGGTATTCTAATTATGCTCAGATTGTTTGATAACACAACAAAAAAGCCATAGTATACTTCATAACAAAAAATAAAGTACACCGCGTCGCCAAAAAGGGTATTACTGTATACCCTAACCTTATTTAAGGTATAAAATATTTCAAAAATATATAATATTCTAACAATTTTATTAGAAAATTATCAGGCTATTAAGTGTTTTTTTTTTGGAATAATTTTAGTATGGAAATTAGAAAAAATAATGTAGAAATTAGAAAAAATTGGAATAAGTTTTCGTTTAAAAAATTAGGAATTGTATTTTGTTTATTTTTATTCGGTATAGTAACTTTTATAAGTGGTAATTTATCACAAGTTAATGCTGCTTCATCATCTACTGTTTTGCCAATAGCTAAAGGCGGCACGGGTAGCAATTCGGCCAGCGGAGCTAGAACTAATTTAAACGCCCAAGAAACTTTGGTTAGCGGCACAAATATTAGAACTGTATTTGGTTATTCTTTATTAGGGACAGGTAATATAAATGGCATCGCCCCATCAGAAAATAGTGTAGCGGCTGGACAAACAATAAGAATGTGGGCTGGTCAAGATAAAGATGGTAAGATAAATGAAAGTATTACCACTTCCTATAATAGCAACAATATTGTTTTCATACATGACCGCACTAAATATAGTTTTTTAAAAATAACTAGTCAAACTGGCGTAACTAGCACAACAGCAACAAACTCCGACAGTAGTAGTAGCAGTAGTAAAACAATAACTGTGTCTGTACCCCGAAACTCTTTGGTTGAAGGCATTATAAGTACACCAGCTGGCACGTTTACAATTATAGGAGTAAACGATAATCGTTACGGTTTTGAAAGTTTTTATGAACGCAAAAAATAATATATTTAATTTAAACAAAATTTAATATCGGTTATATATAACTTTTTTTATTTGAGGTTTCTAAATAATTTTGCATACTGGTAATATATTGACTGTCATAGTTGAAGCTGCACGAAACACCTTTTATGGACAGCCGCTTTTTTGTTAAATTATTTGCATATATTTCATATTTTAATTAATATTATTTGCAAACTCTTATTGAAAATATTACCTCTCTTATTAACATATTTTCTAACAATTTTATTAGAAAATTATCAGGCTATTAAGTGTTTTTTTTTTTGGAATAATTTTAGTATGGAAATTAGGAAAAATAATATAGAAATTAGAAAAAATTGGAATAAGTTCACCTTTAAAAAACTAGGAATTGTATTTTGTTTATTTTTATTCGGTATAGTAACTTTTATAAGTGGTAATTTATCACAAGTTAATGCCGCTTCATCATCTACTGTTTTGCCGGTGGCTAAAGGCGGCACAGGTAGCAATTCGGCCAGCGGAGCTAGAACTAATTTAAATGCCCAGGAAAAATTAGTCAGCGGCACTAATATAAAAAGTGTTTTTGGACAATCTTTATTAGGTTCGGGGAATATAACAACACTTACCACAGAAAATAAAATAGCTGTTGGTCAAAGCGGTTTAGTGAAAGGTGGAGGCGGCAAAACCGTAACTCTGGCAGATATATCTTGCGTGTTTGATACTGGAATTTGTAGTTGGAATTTACCTAGTTATTGCGAAACAGTGCTTAATTATGGCTGGACTAATGAAAAACCACTTAACTATTATTACTATGTAAATGCAACTTCTACCACACAACAACTTAGTAAACAATTACTTGCACCTGGTTGGTCTGGAGGTATGGTCGTAGGTTATTTTAACTTCAATACAGAAAAATACATTGTTCATATTTATAAAGGGCAGGGACAAGGAATGTTCATATATGCAACTAGAATAGTTTAAAAACAAACTACACCTGTTTTAATAACATATTTTATCTCGTTTCTAACAATTTTATTAGAAAATTATCAGGCTATTAAGTGTTTTTTTTTTTTGGAATAATTTTAGTATGGAAATTAGGAAAAAT
>JAITSD010000009.1 GCA_031288055.1 Candidatus Opitulatrix roisinitermitis
AGATACTATTTCTCTTGCAATCGCAGTTGTAAAAGTAACGGCTACCATAAAGTCATATTTTGTCTATTTTTTTAATAAATATTCTAAATTAGATCTAGAATAAAATCCTTGGTCCATAACAATTTTATATTTTTTCCGCAAAAAAATTCTAATTTATCAAGAAAAGAACTTAATATCTTTGAATCATTTAAACTATCGTTATATATTGAAGAAAAAGCAGGAAGTGCTGTTTGTTGACCAAAAAGCATGCATAGATTAACTTGCGACAATTTATCTCCATCGCGATTATACCCATACTCTAATTCATCAATTAGATTAGCATAAAATGATATTGATGTTATATCAAGCGCTAAGTACTCATTTTTTTGAATATGATTGCTCCATAGTTCCCAAAATTTCATAATTTGATCAATATTTAAACTTGCGAACAGTTCACTAATTCTTTGAGATAACAAATTAGTATCTTCATTTAATATAGATTCATTTTTTTTCTAGCCAATCTTCACAATAAGTAACTGCTGTAGTATCTGAAATAAGATAAAAAGCTAAAGTTAATATTTTACCATAACTTGAAGAAAATACTTTTGAGAGTATATCTTGTAAACCAGTTTTATTTATTATCATTTCAAGAATTAATTTTGGTCCAAAACCTTTACATGAATAATTAGATTCAATAGTAGTATATTTTGCACCATGAAAAGTTTCAAAATTTATAATTTTATCTATATTATTAAACTCATTATTATTATCATTATCTTGAATAATTAAATCAGTTTCATCTTTAATAAAACATTTTTTTTGGTCATTTATAAAAGTCTTTTTACTATCGTCGTTATTTTGAGTTTGATATTTAACATAATCAGCTCCATTAATATTGCCTTTAATTCTATCAATAATGTCATCTTTTGTATAAAATCCAAAATTAACAATTTTAGAAAGTTCATGATAAGGTATATTCGAAATTTCATCTATATTTAGATTTTGGCTCTGTAATATAGATATTAAAAACTTATTAAATTTAATTTTTCCAGTTATATTATCTACTTTACCGATCGCTTTATGGACTCTTTGTGGCTTGTTATTAAGATCTCTATATGAAAATGTTCTATATAATCTAATAATAGCTTTTTCATTAGTAACTGTAATTCCTGCCATACTCCCCTCCTGACGTATGGCAATATTGTGACACATCTCGGGAACTTTGTTAAATGTTATCTAGCTTTTCAGAAAAAAAAAATTTTTGTATGGCAAAAATTTTCGAGAACTCAGGATACTAGGAAGAGACCAAGCTTATCGGCAAGTTCCTGTCCAAGGTTGCATTTCTGATATTGGCGTTATTAAGATTTAAATACTCTAACTGTCTCGCATACTCTGCGGCTATTTTCTTGTTTAGTCCACAAACCTCAGTCGCGGTTATATACGAATCATTTGTTACCGTAGTCAGCTCCTTTGAGGCCGGATCCAACGCGCTAAGGACATTGTATCGCGCACGGTCTGAAAATGTTTTTATCAATCGGCGAGTTTGACCCTAGATTTGGCTAAGATAATCGTAGCCCATAACAAAATGAGCGGCGTCAACGGACTACAAGGCCATGGTAACCTCTTTGGCCTTCTCCATTAGCGCAAGTAAAACTTCCTGAAGAATGGGCGCTGCTTCTTAGGATCCGCCTTTGCCGGCAACGAGCAGCTTTTCAAAAGCTTGAAGTTATGTTTTTTTAGAAGCCTCGACACCGTTAACAGCGAAACCTTAATACCAAATTTCTCGTAAATCAGGTCGGCAATACTTTGTCTGGTGCAATAGTTCTTGGCCTTGAGTTCTTTAATGATCTTTGACTCAACCTCCGCAAGTTAGGCCTTTCTTTAGCCGCGTTTTATTTCAAAGCTATTTTCCGTGTTCTAGGCGACGATAGGTTTCTTAATTTTACGCCTGGTCCGTTCACTAAGGCGGGCCACCTTGGCTGCAGAAGCGAAGTACAGGCCGTAAGTTAACAAAAACACGCCTACAATACGATTCACCAGTGTTGAACACAGAGACATTTTTAAAATGGAAGAAATAATATCTATTAATTCTTGATTAACCTTAATATTATTCCTTAAATCGATATTACTAACGCCTTTACCAATGTTTTTGTTTGATTAATTTTTCATTGAGCTATATTCACTTCTGATAACAAGGTTTATACTATGGTTCTTAAGAACCTACTCAATGATAGACTAGAAAATTTCAGAAGTCAAGCTTAAAATAAAGCTAAAACTAATTGTTCTCGCCCTAATTTACCTAGATTACAAATCAATATAGGGCGAAAATGAATTTTAGGTCAGAAATAGCTATTAATTATGATGCAAATTTGGTCAAAAGCTTTGTTTCACCTCATCCCCCATTGAGAGCCCATAAACGTTCACCTGATTTAGACGACTAAGATTTAAGCGTGGCTTTATTCGACCATAGTTGGTTAAGTTTTCATAGTCGTGATGGTAGCCAAACGAAGAGACGCGCTCCGAGTCGTATGGGAATATTTCGTAGCTCGTTTAAGCTTTTTTCTCAAAGCTGATAGTCGCACTTAAAGGCTTTAGGCGAGTATTGCCTTTTAGCCTAAAAATAAGTTAAGATTTAAAGATATGGGCTAAAATAATAATCTCCATTAGGCCCAATGAGGTGTTATCAATGTTAGAATTACCGAGCGACGGCCAGACGTTTTCCACAATTAGAAAGAATAATTTCCTTTATGTGGATAAAACCAAGTTCCTTTATCCCATTATAAAAAAAGAAGGCTGCTTT
>JAITSD010000015.1 GCA_031288055.1 Candidatus Opitulatrix roisinitermitis
TCACAAGTTAATGCTGCTTCATCATCTACTGTTTTGCCAGTGGCTAAAGGCGGCACGGGTAGCAATTCGGCTAGCGGAGCTAGAACTAATTTAAATGCTCAAGAGAAATTAGTCAGCGGCACGAATATAAAAAGTGTTTTTAATAATTCTTTATTAGGGTCAGGGAATATAAACAATTATACCACCTCCACAACTATTCAACCAGGACAAAAATATCAAACTGGGATTGCAGGAAGCACCGTAATCACAGTAAATAATATAAGTTTTCAATATAATAATCAAACAATTAAATGGAATCAAAGAATTTGGGCTGAATCTATTTTTTACCACACGCCTCTCTGGGGCGAGAATAAAACAACTGGTTTTCAAACAACAGATACCACAAAAAATATGTCATATACCATACCGCAAAGCAATTCTGTTACTAATGCCTGGATTTTCTCAACTAGCGGTAATTTTATTGTAAATATTTCATTAAATGGCTATTCCGGGATGTCTATAGTTATGGAAAGATATACTTAAATTTAAAACTAACCAAACAATAAGATAAAAATAAAAAATGTGGAAAACTAGCAACGACTTGCTAATTTCATAAAAGCTATGATATAATTCAAATATGGCAAAGAAAAAACAAATTAGATTTATAGATTTCTGTGCTGGAATTGGCGGTGGACGGTTGGGTTTAGAACGTGGCATAAACGCCTCTTGTGTCGGTTTCTCTGAAATTATGCCAACAAGCGAAAAAACTTACCGCATATTACATAAAACGAATAAAGAAAGAAATTGGGGCGATTTAACGAAAATTAACGCAAAAGAATTACCCGATTTTGAAATTTTAATTGCTGGGTTTCCTTGTCAAACTTTTTCAATTATCGGACAACGCAAGGGATTTAAAGATAAACGAGGACAAATCATCTACCATTTAATCCGCATATTAAAAGATAAAAATGTACCATATTTTATTTTGGAAAATGTAAAAGGTCTAATAAACCACAATCGTGGCAACACAATTAAAACTATCAAAAAAAGCCTTGAATATGCTGGGTTTCATACTGACTATAAATTAATAAATTCAGTAAAAATGGGTGTACCACAAATTCGTGAGCGAGTCTATTTTATTGGCATTCGCAAAGACCAAGTTAAACGAAACGAATTTATTTGGCCTAATGAAATTGACACCCCAGATATAAAAAATTTTCTATGTGATAACAACAGTGAAGTTTTAGATGAAAATAATGCCACTTTTCAGCGGTATCTTAACAATAAATACAACAATGGCAAATATAATATAAAAAAACTTTTAAAAGAAGATTATTTAGTAATAGATACACGCCAAAGTGATTTACGCCAGTACCGCGGAGTTGTACCAACTCTACGGACTGGGCGACACGGAATTTTATATGTAAAGAATGGCAAATTTCATAAACTTTCAGGATTTGAAAGCTTATTATTGCAAGGTTTTAAAGAAAAAAGTTCAATAAAGGTAAGCAAAGAAAAAAATGTTTTAGAACGAAATTTACTGTCGCAAGCAGGAAATGCTATGACTGTAAATGCAATTGAACTTTTATCAAAACAATTATTAAATTATATAGAAAAATAAAAAATAGCTATACCTATGAATAAAGCACAATTATTGGGCTCTCAAACCGCCAAAAATGGTTTCGAAAATGAACGAGATATTGCCAATAAATTTAATAAGTGGCAAACAGATGATGAAGCACAAAACTGGCTTGTTTTAATGAACTACAATTTAGATAAAATTGAATTTGTAAAAGCTATTATTTTGCACGGATATAAAGCAAACATAAATGTTCAAATTACAGTTAAATTGAAACAAGCGATAGATGTAGAAAATATACAGGTAAAGCTCGTTAGTAACGCGAAAGGATTTAATCAAATAGATAAACGCTCGGTAGATAAATATAATGAGATTTTCGATTGGAAAATGCCTATAAATGTTGTTAATATCTTAAAAGGATTTACCGGTGAGTTGCCACCAACAATAAAAAATCCACAAAATATTCACCGGATGCTTATTAATGAATTTTCATCAAAAGAGCAAAAAGAACTTTTTAATTTCCTTAATGAAAACCGCACAATGATTGTTAGTGATATTTTACGGGGTCGTGGTGAATTTACGGCTGAATGGGTTATTGTTGCTCAAAAAATTAATAAAAAAACCCGCTGGATTTTGAAAAATATAAACGAAGTTATAAACCATTATGATGGCGAAGTAAGAATTTCTACTCGTGGTAGTATTTTAATCGGCTCAATTTTAATACAACGAAAAGGCGGCACACCTGACCCGACTTCACTTCAATTTAAAATTAACCCCGCAGAGCTATTTAATTAGTAAACAACAAACGAAACTATTACCCCTTTTATTATAATTCTTTCTAACAATTTTATTAGAAAATTATCAGGCTATTAAGTGTTTTTTTTTTTGGGAATAATTTTAATATGGAAATTAGAAACACTAATATAGAAATTAGGAAAAATTGGAATAAGTTCACCTTTAAAAAACTAGGAGCTATCCTTTGTTTGTTTTTATTCGGTATAGTTACTTTTGTAAGTGGTAATTTATCACAAGTTAATGCTGCTTCATCATCTACGGTTTTGCCAGTGGCTAAAGGCGGCACGGGTAGCAATTCGGCTAGCGGAGCAGCTACAAATATTTTAGGAGACAATTATGCTAATTATTCTGGTATTTTGCCTATAGCAAAAGGCGGCACAGGAGCGAATAGTGCTATTCAAGCTCAAAGAAACTTACAAATTGGTGAATCCTACCAATATCCTGTGGATACTCAATCTAGTTCTATGTATGTTAGGGCTGGTGCAGTAAAAATCGACACTAGTTCAAATGGACAAGCCACTCAAGTCAGCATAGTTAGTGGAATAACCGCTTTTGGCAACTATACAGAAACTGTCATGGTGGAGATGTCTGGACGCATAAACTGGGCTCGTCTGTCTATGTTAACAATCGGAAAATGCGATGTTTGGCTTTACTATTATGATGACAATAACATAAGATATTATTATATCACAGGCAAGACTGGTTATCAGCAAACCACGAGTGTAAAAATTATTCAAAGCAATCCGCAAAATCCTGTCTTTTCGCCCCATTATACAAAAACTCTGCCGTCAAATGCTAAAGAGATGGGTCAAGCTACTTGCCGAAGTTAAATTTATTGTTACAATAATTAACTGTATATAATTATTAATTACTATTCACAATTTTTAAAATATTAAATATATAAAAACAAACTACTAACTTTTGGATTAACAAAGTTTGATATTTTCTAACATTTTTCTTGTAAAAATATCGAGCTATTAACCGTTTTTTTTTTTGGAATAATTTTAGTATGGAAATTAAGAAAAATAATATAGAAATTAGAAAAAATTGGATTAAGTTCACCTTTAAAAAATTAGGAGCTGTGTTTTGTTTATTTTTATTCGGAGTTGTAGCTTTTGTAAGTGGCAATTTATCACAAGTTAATGCCGCTTCGTCATCCACTGTTTTGCCGGTGGTTAAAGGCGGGACTGGGGCAAACACTTTATCCAGCGGACAAGCCTTAATTGGCAATGGGGCTAATAGTCTACAAACTAAACCTATTGATACTTCCCCGCAAAGTAACTAAACTAATTTAATTACCTCTGGAGCAGTAAAAACTATAGCTGATAATAGCGCTTTAGCAAAAGGCTATGATAATACATATTTTGTAAACTCTGCCAATAACGATTCTATGAATGCTGTTT
>JAITSD010000019.1 GCA_031288055.1 Candidatus Opitulatrix roisinitermitis
CAAACTAACTCAGCTAAACGCAAAAGCGATTCAGTTTGTCTATTAGCTTTTTTAATACGATGTTGTGAAGTTAAAGTCCCCCTATGAAACTCTAAATAAAGTTCACCAGACCAAGTAGGAACCCATCCGCCAACTTTATTTAACTCGTTCGCCAATTTTCTATAAAATCTATTAGGGTTAGTATGTTCAACCCTAGGCACACCTTCTAAATTATTAAAAACTTCGGCTTTAGCTATCATTTGTCTGGTTGGTCCACCGCCGCCATCACCATTACCATAAAGATAAATTTGATTATCACTAATAGCTTGTTCTTTATAATTTTTACAACCATAATTTAACTCATCAGCTGTCATTTGACCATTATAAGTATCAGTTGGCGGAAAATGTGTCAAAATCCTAGTACCGTCAATACCTTGCCAATAAAAACTATTATGAGGAAACTTAGTTGAATCAGACCAAGATATTTTTTGAGTTAAAAAATATTTAAAGCCAGCACGGCGAGCAATTCCTGGATAAGACCCACTATAACCAAAAGAATCTGGTAACCAAATAGTTTCAATGTTTTGCCCAAAAGTTTTAGCAAAATAATTTTTACCATAAATTATTTGTCTAACCAACGATTCCCCATTTGGCAAAACTCCGTCAGCTTCAACCCATTGCCCGCCAATAGGAACTATTCGACCTTTATTAACCCAATATTTTAATTCAACAAAAAGATCGGGATAATTTTCCTCCAACCAAACGAATTGTTGAGCCGATGACATAGTATAAATCCAATCAGGATAAATTCTAAGTAGAGCAAAAACATTACTCAGCGTTCTAGCAACTTTTCTTTTAGTTTCTCTAATCGGCCATAGCCAAGCCGAATCAATATGGGCATGACCAACAGCATTAAAAATACCTGCTGAAGCGTTAGCTGGTTTAATGAGCTCAGTTTTTAAAATATATCTAGCTTTAACCAAGGTGGATAAATTATTTTCATCAAATTTATTCATAGAATTTTCCAAAGCAAAAGCTATTTTTACCGCTCTAGGTGAAGTTTCGGGCAAAGTTCTAGCTAAACTAACTAGAACTTCTAAATCAACTGAATATTTAAATAACTCATCATTGAAACTAGCTATGTTAGCTCGGTTAATCTGGTATTTTTGGTTCTCAACTTCCATAATTGACTCGCCATAAGGCGTTGGGGCAAAAGCAATATCACCCAAAAGCAAAGGATTGGAAGCTGCTTCAATTAAAAAAGTAAACTGTCCGTTTGTTTGCAAAACTCTATTTTTGCCAACTGGACTACCTACACCCTTCAATCTCAACCAATCATTTTGAGGATGTAAAGCCTTGAATGGCACGCCTTTAATAGTATAAGCTAAAGCTTCAGTATGCAAACCTGGAGATGATGGACTCCAGCCTAAATCAAGCAAAAACTCAATATTTTTAGCAGTTTTATAATCTGATGGACTGATTTTTCCTTCTATTAAAAACCATGTGGTGCCCCAAACCTTACCATAAGGTGAACCAATTTTAAAAGGCTTAAAAGCTTTACTAGATAACTTTTTTAAAATATTAGATACCTGTACAGGTTCACCAGGTACTTCATATTTAGATATTACAATTTTGCTAGTTAAAGCAACTTGAATAAACTTATCAACTCTATCTCTTTTGAATCTATCTACGCGTGAAAAAACCCGACTTGGAGAAAAATGCATAGCCTAAATAAAGTTAATCTTTCTGATATCTATCATAAGCTTCTTGATAAACCTTAACATATTTATCAATACCAATTGATTGAATAGTTTGAACATAAGTATCCCATTTGGTATTGATATCCTCTTTACCTGTTATAAACTTACCTTCCCATGATTGAACCGCTGTTTGTAAATCACTTGATAAATCAGTAATTTGCTCTGACTCTTCCTCAGTTAAATAAGTTAGAGGGAAAGGCACTTTACCCACTGGTTTTAAAATAGTATCAGTTTGAGATTGAATAAAGTTTTGAAAAGGACTATATAACGGATCATTTTTTTGAGCCTGAGTTTTTATACCTGGTAAATAAACCCCTAAATAAGGACAGACAATACCATAACAAGGCGAAATCTTGCCTCTTTGATCTTCAGCATTATCAGGTGTAATATCAGGTTTTACATAGACTCTAACTCTTTCGCCTTGATTATTAGTTTCCCATTTATATAAATCACCTTCCGGACCCGAATCAATAAAATTAGCCCCTTCCTCAGAGTAAAAATAGTCTACCCATCGCATAGCAGCTATTGGATTAGAACAATGTTTTGTGATTGAAAATGCATTCATTTGAAAACCTTGACTAATAGGAGCCACAGCCTCAGGGGAATCTGTCGAAGTCAAAGGGTGAAACATATAGTAATCCAACGATTGATTTTCGCTCTTACCTGTGGTAAAATATGAGAACCAATCAGAAAAAACGCCCAAACGATTAGCATTGCCCTTAGCTCTTTTTTGCTCATCTTGTTGTTGATAAATATCGTGGTCAAGCAAATTATTGTTATATAACTTATTCATATAAAGTAAATAGTCTTTATATCTAGGGTCTGTTGGTCCATAAATTACTTTATTATTTTCTACAAAAACATCTTGGGCTAAAATACCAAAAGCTGACATCATCCACGAACGAATACTATTCATATCTGTATCAGTTATAGGAACATCATTATTATTGCCACTAAGATTTCCGTCTTTAAATTTCTTTAAAAGGTCATAAAACTCATCAGTAGTTTTAGGTAATTGTTGCTCAGAAATATTTAACTTTTTTAACCAATCACCATTATACCACAAAGGACCTCTTGCCCATATAGATGATGGTTGAGGCTCAGTTAAAGATGGCAAAGAATAAATATGTCCGTCTGGAGCTGTAATAGATTTTTTAACATCCGGATATTTAACTAAAAGAGCCTTTAAATTAGGAGCATATTTATCAATTAAAGTATCTAATGGCAATAAAATACCTTGAGCGGCATATTTGACTAAAGTGGCACTTTTTAAATTGTCTGTGCCTAGGCCAAATAAAACATCTGGATAATCACCTGAGGCGATAGCCAAATTTAATTTAGTTTGGACATCAGTTAAAGGCGGAGTCGTATAATCCCATGAAATACCAGTCTTTTGAGTATACTCATTATTAGTGGACATTTTAGACCATTCCTGCATACCCGTACCTGGAGCAAATAAAGATAATTTAATAGGATTTTTAACAATTGGGAAACCCTCTAAATTAACATTATCTAAACCTTGAGTTATATCTGTAGCACTATCATCTGACGAACCACAGGCTGTTAATGACACTCCAAAAGTTAAAACCAAAGTCAATCCACATAATATACTTAATATTTTTTTCATCTAAACACTCCTTTACAAATCATCAGTTTCATAAATCTTCTCAAAATATACTATTCCTTACAAATTCATTTTAGCATACAAAAATACTTTTTTAGAGCTTTTACATGTTTTTATAAGTGTTTTTAATTAATTTAGCTAATAATTATTTCAATAAACTTTATTTTTAGCCTTTTATACTACCTATCATAACGCCTTTAACAAAAAAGCGTTGTAAAAATGGATAAACCATAATCACTGGTAAAGTAGATACAATCATAACGCCGTATTTTATAACATCAACTAATTGTTGTTTCTGTTGTAGCATTTCAGCTGAAGTAGTACTAAAATTAGTTGTATTACTACTCATATCTTGAACCACTAAAATCTCTCGCAAAATTAATTGCAGAGGGTATAAACTTCTATCAGATAAATATATCATGGCGTTAAAATAACCGTTCCACTGACCCACGCCATAAAAAAGTGCCATAACTGCCACAATAGGCATAGATAATGGCAAAACTATTTGCCAAAAAATTCTCAAATCGCTAGCTCCATCAACTGCTGCGGACTCTTCTAATTCGTCTGGAATAGTCGACTGAAAAAAAGTTCTAGTTACTACTATATTATAAACCGAAGCGGCATTAGGAATTACCAAAGCCCAAACAGTATTATACATACCTAAAGCCTTTATTAAAATAAAAGTTGGAATAAGTCCACCTGATATAAACATAGTTATAACTAACATTTTCATAAACCATTTTTTAGCCATAAAGTTTCGTCTAGATAGAGCATAAGCACACGG
The DNA here is from genome assembly GCA_031288055.1 of Candidatus Opitulatrix roisinitermitis. GTDB lineage: Bacteria > Actinomycetota > Actinomycetes > Actinomycetales > Bifidobacteriaceae > Opitulatrix. Next base: position 4,148 of record JAITSD010000019.1, read on the forward strand.
CAAAGTAACAAATAAATTAATAGATGTGCCTAGAACCGTATAAAAAATAGTGTTTTTATAGCCATTCCAAATATCAGCATTTTTAAAAATAACTTGATAGCCACTAAAAGTAATATCAACTGGCCATAGCCACATTTTACCACTACCAACCGAAGTTGGAGAAGAAATTGAAGCACTGATTATATAAATTAAAGGATATAGAACTATTATTAAAGCTAATCCTAAAAGTGTATAAACAATTAAGGAAAACAGTTTATCCCTTGTGCTAGCTTGATTTTTATTTGACATAAAACTATTTACCTTATAATAAACTTATATCGCTAACTTTTCGAGCAATTTTATTAACCGACAGCAATAAAACGCAGTTAATTACTGAATTGAATAAACCTACAGCTGCCGCATAAGAATATTGAGCATCTAAAAGACCAGTTTTATAAACAAAAGTCGCAATTACATTTGAAGAATCTAGATTTAGAGGATTTTGTAATAAAATTATTTTCTCATATCCCATAGCCATAAGATTTCCCACTGACATAATTAACAAAATTACCATAGTCGGTATTAAAATTGGAAAATTGATATATATAACTCTTTGCCATCGACTAGCTCCATCTATAATAGCCGCTTCATGCAATTGTGTATCAACTCCTGATAAGGCTGCTAAATATATAACAGAGCCCCAACCAGTTCCTTGCCAAACATCTGATAAAACATAAATAATTTTAAAATATCTCGGGTCTGTCATAAATGATATATTTTTGATACCAAAAAATTCCAAAAAGTGCGTCAAAATACCAGTTGTAGGATTCAAAAAAGCAATTAACATACCACATACAACTACTACAGAAATAAAATATGGTGCATAAGTAACTGTCTGAGTAAACTTTTTGAAAAAACCATCTTTAGCTTCATTAATAGTTAAAGCTAAAATAATTGGCAAAGGGAAACCGATAACTAAACCCATCAATGATAAAACTATAGTATTACTTAAAATCTGACCAAAATAATAGGATGAAAAAAAACGGGTAAAATATTTAAAACCTACCCAAGGAGCATTTAAAATATCTATAAAAGCGTTTGATGAAACGCCTGGTGTATAATTTTTAAAAGCAATCAAAATGCCATACATAGGCAAATAACTAAATATCAAAAAATAAGCAAAAGCTGGTAATATAAAAAGTAATAACCATTTTTGATCCAAAATCCTTTGTAAAAATGGCTTTTTACTCATCATGTATTCACGCTAGCATTAAAAACTTAATTAAATTCCTCTATAACTTTATAATAAAACTAATATTATTTTTTTGTTAGAAATGAACTAATTACCGTCTAAATATGAAATACCCAATTTTTTTTTGAATTTAAAGTAAACTTTTAGCTAAGAGAAAGTTACCAATAGTTGCAGAACCATTATTGCCAATTCCAGGACTTTGAATTAATTTATCTAGCGGCGGATAATTGACATA
>JAITSD010000107.1 GCA_031288055.1 Candidatus Opitulatrix roisinitermitis
ATCCGCCTTTATCCCTTTTATCTAAAGGTCAGCCTTTTAATCCAGATATTAATTATTTGAAATTGCAAGCTGATAAAATAAATCAAGTTTTTCAACAATTTCAAGTTGATGCACAAGTAGTTAATTCTGTACCTGGGCCAACAGTAACTCTTTTTGAAGTGGCTTTAGGAGCTGGTGTAAAGGTGGAAAAAATAACTAATTTATCAAAAAATATTGCTTATGCTGTGGCTACCAGCGAGGTGAGGATTTTACCAGTGGTGCACGGTAAATCAGCTGTGGGTATAGAAACCCCAAATCGTAATCGCGAAATAGTTAAATTAGGTGATATTTTAACATCACCAGAAGTTTCTGAAGATAAAACCCCGCTTTTAACAGCTGTAGGTAAAGATGTTACAGGTAGTTTTGCAGTGGCTAATTTAGCTAAGATGCCTCATTTACTAGTGGCAGGATCAACAGGTTCAGGTAAAAGTGCTTTTATCAATTCTATGATTATGTCAATTATTATGCGTTGCCACCCTAATCAAGTTAAAATGATATTGGTCGATCCTAAAAGGGTTGAATTATCAATTTATGACAGTATTCCTCATTTGTTAACCCCTATTATAAATGATCCTAAAAAGGCAGCTTCTGGTTTAGCTTGGGTGGTTGAGGAGATGGAAAGGCGTTATGATGCTTTACAGAAATACGGTTTTAAACATATTGATGATTATAACACAGCAGTTATAAATAATAAAATTGATAAATCTGAGGCGGAAGATAAATTAGAACATTATCCTTATATTTTAGTTATAATTGATGAGTTAAACGATTTGATGATGGTTTCGCCCAGAGAGGTGGAATCATCTGTTATGAGAATAGCTCAATTAGCTAGAGCTGCAGGAGTTCATTTGGTTTTAGCCACCCAAAGACCATCAGTTGATGTTATAACAGGGCTTATAAAAGCCAATGTGCCTTCTCGTTTGGCGTTTTCCACAACTTCGGCAGTTGATTCTAGAGTTATTTTAGATACTGTGGGTGCAGAAACGCTTATAGGGCAAGGTGATGCTTTATTTTTACCTATGGGAGCATCAAGACCTAAAAGAATTCAAGGACCATGGGTGTCGGAAAAAGAAATAAAAAGTGTAGTTGATTTTATAAAACAACAAGCTGAGCCTAATTATCAAGAAATTACTAGTGAAACTATTCAAACAACTCAAAATATTGATCCAGCCATAGGGCAAGATATGGACGATTTGTTAAAAGCAGCTGAAATAGTTATAACAACTGGTTTTGGTTCAACTTCCATGTTGCAGAGAAAAATGCGAATTGGTTTTGCTAAAGCTGGTAGGTTGATGGATTTATTAGCCGAACATAATATTGTGGGGTCTGTAACAGGATCTTCAAAACCTAGAGAAGTCCTTGTGCCACCAGATAATTTAGCTCAAACTCTACAAGCCATACAAGGAATTACTCCCGAAAAATAGATTAAAGGATTTTATTTTGCTTAAATTTATAGTTTATGTAAGTTTTGAAAAAGTTAATAATTTGTATTTATGAATAAAAATATACCTAATATTATAACTATTTCTAGAATAATTTTGATACCAATTTTTTTATATTTTATAGTTAGTGCTTATATAGTTTATCCAGCAGACTTATTCCAAACAATTATTGGTTTAATTATTTTTATTATTTTAGCTATAACTGATAAATTTGATGGTTTTTTAGCTCGAAAATATAATATAATATCGCCTTTGGGAAAAATCTTAGATCCTGTGGCCGATAAATGTCTTATGCTATCAGCTTTATTAGTTTTAGTTGCATTTAATAGATTAAACTTTATAATAGTTATAATTTTAATTTTACGAGAGGTTTTGATAACTATTTATAGATTATTTTATATCAGACAAAGCAATATAATTATAGCAGCGGATAATTGGGGTAAAATTAAAACAGTTTTATTTTTCATAATTTGTCCTATAACTTTTTTGCCCGTAATACCACAAGTTGTAAATAATATTTTGTTTATACCGGTGGTTTTAGTATCGCTTTATAGTTTTATTGTTTATTTAACTAAGTCAAAAGTCCCAAATGTAAAATAGTTAGTAATTTGATACTAGAAATTAGATATTAAAGGAGTTTATAAATTGATAAATGCTGAGCAACTTATTAGAAAATTAATTAAACAAAATAAAACTATAGCTTTAGCTGAGTCTTTTACAGGTGGTCTTTTGTCAGATGAATTTGTTAAAGTTCCAGGAGCCTCAAAAGTTTTTTTAGGTTCTATTGTGGCATATTCTAGTGATATTAAAACTAGTATTTTGGGAGTAGATAAAACCATAATTAACCAATATTCTGTTATAAGTGCTCAAGTAGTTGAACAAATGGCTCATAATGTTAGTAAAATTATGAAATCTGATATAGCTTTAGCTACTACAGGTGTGGCGGGCCCAGATAAACAAGATGGTAAGCCTGTGGGAACAATTTTTATAGCGTTGTCTAGCCAAGATAAAATTATAGTTAAACAATACACAATAGAGACAAAGTTACGTCAAAATATACGACGACAAGGCGTTAGATTAACTCTTGAATTATTAAGTAATTATGTTGTATAATTAAAGTGATGACCAAAAATAACTTTCCAGCTGTTAATCAACAACTTTTTAATAAAATTGAAGTATTTAATAACACTTATTTGCCTAATCAAGCTATTTCCCGTCAAAAGACTGCAGTTTTTGATAATAAAGTTTTAAAAATAGTTAATGATTTTTCTAAGACTCATATAAATAGTACAAAAGTTCAACCCTTATTTAGAAATATGTTAGGTGAGACTTTACGAGAAATTAGACGATCTAGAGGATGGACTTTAAAAAACTTGTCAACTTTGGCGGGCGTATCTTTGTCTTTTATGTCTGAAGTGGAAAGAGGTGCTAAAGAAGTTTCTAGTGAAGTCCTTTTATCAATTTGTCAAGCCTTCGGTATATCAATTGATCGTCTTTTGGACAAAATCTCAGCTAGATATAAATTATTAAACCAAATTGATACAACAATGTCTGAGTAATTTATTTTTCATAAAATATTTATGAATATCTTTGAACTTTTAGTTGCATCCAATTCCCTTCATCTTTAATTACTGAAAATGTTAAATTACCATATTTGGTTGCTATATCACCGCTTATAAAACCACTCACATTACTAGCTGGCAAAATTTTAGAAGCAAGGACTGTTTTTCCGGAGCCCGTATCATCTGAGGCCAAATATTTTCGCATAGTATAATCTGAGCTTGATGTATATTGTAAAAAAACATCACCCCAGCTTGACAAATAGAAGTTGCAATTACCACTTGAATAAGCACATTGTATCCCCCAGCCATTAATTATATTATCATTACTACGTATTTCACCGATTTGTCCAATATTTATATTTGAAGTGGAACTGGTAATATTATTCATATTCCCAGATCCCAATAAAGATTGTCCAAAAACGCTTTTAATATTTGTGCCGCTAACCAAAGTTTCCTGAGCGTTTAAATTAGTTCTAGCTCCGCTGGCTGAATTTGCTCCTGTGCCGCCTTTAGCCACTGGCAAAACCGTAGATGATGAAGCCGCATTAACTTGAGTTAAATTACCACTTACAAATGTCACTACTCCGAATAAAAACAAACAAAACACAGCTCCTAATTTTTTAAAGCTGAACTTATTCCAATTTTTCCTAATTTCTATATTATTTTTCTTAATTTCCATACTAAAATTAT
>JAITSD010000003.1 GCA_031288055.1 Candidatus Opitulatrix roisinitermitis
ATAAGATTTATTTACTAAACTATCAATATTGCTAAAAATCTGTTCTAAATCAAGTTTGGTTTTATCAATTACTTCACTATTGTAGTATGGTAAATTTAAAGCTTTAGCCGTTATGTTAGTAACTGTACCCGCCACACCATAAACTCGAATTTTCTCACCTGTTTTATATAATGATTTGGCTATATTTTTAGCAAATAATTTTTCAAAAGCTTTATCTATTTGTTGATTTATAAACTCTATAGCTTGATTTTGTTGAGTTTGACTAGGGGGTAATTTATTAAAAAACAATTCAGCTAATCTAACAGCACCAATTGGCATAGAATAAGTTACTTTTAACATATTAGCTAATTTATTTTGCGCAGACAAACCGTTAATTAAGCCATTAACACCAATAGCAATTTCTGTGGAACCACCACCTATATCAATTATCACAGATAATCCACTATCTTTTATTGAACTGAAGTTTACAGAACTTATAACTCCTAAATACGAATATAGAGCTTCTGTTTGCCCATCAATAATATAAGGTTTCACTTGTAAAATTTCTTCAACACCCTGCACTAATTCGCCCGAGTTTTTAGCATCACGAGACGCTGAAGTTGCCACAAATATAACCTGTTCAACATGATATTGGTCAATTAATTTTTTATAATTACGGCAAACTGAAAAAGTTTTATTTAAACTACTTTTATCTAATAATCCAGTCTTATTTAAATTCAAACCCAGTCGATTAATCTCCATTTTTCTAGGTATAACATCTTTTAAATATATTTTTGGTAATTGTTTATTTAACTTGAACTTATAGGCGTCAGCTATTAACAAACGAATAGTATTTGTGCCGCAGTCTATAACTGCCCGCCGCAAAAATGCCTTATTATAAGGTATAGTACAACGGCATTTTTTTATATTAAATTGCTCATAATTAGCTAACAAATAATCACCCACCGGATTAATACCGCTTTGTTTAGCTAAACTAAGTTTGGCCAAACTATGAGCCAGGTGAGAATGTAAGCATTTAATATAAGTTGGCATACCCCCAGCTGAAAAATTAGCAATTTCATCAACCGCAGCAAATTTTTCTCTATCCTTAATATATGATTTATGAGCCTGTAAATATTGCTGACTAAATTGTTTATTAGTCTTTAACATCTGATTTAACTTAACCATTAAACCCTGTGATTCTAAAGCACTAATATTCTTTATATAATCATTTGACACTAAATAATAATGTGTGGGAAAAGGCGTTTTATCTGATAAAAATGGCCAACATCTAACCACTATAGGATTTTTACAAACACAACGAGTTACAACATCTATAACAGCTCGTGGAATGCGTTTTAGTGAATTTGCAATAATAGTAAAATCTTTTTGACAAAAACTCAAATTGGGCTGACAAGACTTGTTTTTTAACATTATTTAGAACGAGCAATTAATTCAAAACTGCTTTGAAACATTGTTTTTGTCATCTTGGGAACCTACATCTAAAATTTATTATTTACGGTAAAGATTGAGTTAAAATAAACGACTCACCAACTTGTTTATACCAAGCATCTGTGTTAACTAACTGATTAGACTTACTAGCCTGATTTGATTTAGACGCTGGCTTATATTCTATAACACTAACTGCTAATTCCCCAGGAAAAACAAAACCTAGTCGTTCTCTAGCCTTAGCTATAACATAATTTTTATCATTCCAACGGTCTAATTCAGTTTGAAGCTGATCTTTTTGCATTTGGACTTGAGTTAATTGATTCTTTAAATTATTCAATTCTAATTGATTTTTAAAATAAAACTGTAAGGGCGAAAACATAAAAACTACACATAAAACTAAACTAGATAAAATAACTATTGATGATAAAGAAAAATACTTTTTAACTGACCAATTTTTGAGTTTCATTTTCACGATGTATCCATCTCTCATGCCAACCTAGTATAAAATTAACAAATAGACTTATTAAAGCCGAAAAAACACTAACATAGATTATCACAAAACTAATACCTAAAATTTGAGCCAAAAATTGATTAAAACTACCACCAACCAACAAACCTTTTTCAGGTTCTAAAAAACCCACTGCCAATAAACCTATAACACAAGCTGGAAAATGAATACTCACCACATCCCAACCAACCGTGTGTGATATTTTTTTTCTAACTGTTCTAACTATAATATTACAAATTATACCTGATAATAGGCCTAAAAATAAAGCCTGTGTGGGACTAACCACTCCAGCACAAGCTGTTGACAAAATTAAACCACATAAAACACCGTGAGCAATAGAAAAAATTGAAAACTTTTTTATCAAAAATTGCTGTATACTTATCCAACCAACCATTGATGAACAAGCTATTAAAATAGTTATAATTAAACCATAACCAGCGTTAGAATCGGCATTAAGCGTGGCTCCCATAATTATGCCGAAGTAACCAATCATTAATGCAAAAATAGAAACTAGAGCACATAATTGGTCTTTGGAACTTGGCTCAGCAACTTGATTTTGATTGCTGCCATCAATAGTTTCATCAATTTCTTTACGACGCAATAAAACTAAAATCACTGCTACAGTCGTGACTGATGTTAACTGAACTTTAGAAGCTCCAGCAAAATCGTAAAACGATGTACCTAACAAATGTATAATAGCCCCGCCATTAGACAAAAAACCGGTATTTATAATATGACTTATAGGGCAAAAAACCAGAGTTATCCATAAAATACAAAACAAAATCCATGAAGAGAATTTCTGTCTACCTCCTAAACAACAAGCAATTATAACAATTGCTAACATTAATAAAACCATTTGAAAAGTAATACCTAAAACTCCGCCAACCGTCTGAAAAGACGCTGGCACAGATGTATAAATAATATCGTTAGAAAAGACTTTTCCATTCAATAAAAATTCCTCAAAGGGATTAGATATAATTCCAAAAATATCACTTGGCCCTGAAGCCAACGACCAGCCCCACAAAACCCAAATTATAGATGCCGTAGCTATAGAAATTAAACACAAGGAAATCATTTTGTGCATTTTATAGTTTTCACGAGAAGAAACATAAAATAAAATTGTGCCAAAAGTTGATAAAAAAGCTAAACAAATACTTATTAACAGCCAAGACACATTTAATGTATTCATAATATACAGTATAGCACTATCAAAATTAGATGAATTAAAACTAGCAGGCAGTTAATTTAAATTTTTATCTATTAATATAATATTTAGTAACTCAAAAAACTCAATATTTTATTTTATTAAATTTTATCTGTCTTTAATTTTTACATTATCTGTTGTGACACCAGTTTTATCAGTAGTTAAGAATTCCGCGAAATCCTGATTTTGAATTAAAATAAAATGACTATACCGAACCGTATTATCAAACATATGTGATTTATCTACACCAGTTTTTCCATTAAAATCTGTACTTGACCAAGTAATACCATTAACATAGTATCCATATTATTAGTCGCTTGTCCTAAACCAGCCAGTAAAACAAAACTAGCGTCTAAAATAACGTTACTAAACATAACACTTATATCTAAAGTGTCTATTCCAAAATTATCAGGTAACGAAAAACTATCTGGCAATAAGATTCCAGCCAATATAGAACCTATATTATTAATATATGATCCAAACCCATCAGGTAAAATAACACTAATTGTTGATGAATTGTCTGTATTGTTATACACTTCAATAGTATAAGTGTAAGTATCTGATGGGCTATCAAGGCTTGCCAAGTTAGGCGGAGTAATTTTAAATCAAGTTATATGACTGCCACATTGTGAGGAGGCTAAGACAGGTCAACTAAATTGCTGGAGCTGGCTTCACAATGTCAGTGGCTGAATTGCTAAAAATCTAATTAAGGTCAACCGAATTAATATTAGTTAGTTTTTGTAATTTCAGAAGTTACGAAATTTTTAAAAATTAGAGGTTGACTAGTTGGTTGGCTAGTTGATTGACTAGTTGATTAACTTGGGTCTGAGGATTTCTGTAGTTTAAACAGTTTCTATGACTTAATTTATGGTAACAGTTTAGTTTATTTCACCAGGTTAACCTTTTTTGATCATTTGAGCTATTTCTATAACTTAAACTTGAGGTAAGTTAATAACTGGTAAAACCACGAAACTTAAAACCACCACTATAATTGCCACTAAGTCATTTACAATAAGACTATTATTTCTTCCATTAACAACTTTATACTCAATATTCCTTTTTCATTTCATAAATTACTTCCTCTATTTCTTCTACTACTGTTTTATCACTTTATGTAATAAATTTTTACTCTCTAAAGCTATTTTATTAAATATAATTACACATTTGTTAAACTTAATAAAGTCCTGAATTTGTTGTTATCATTTAATAATGGACGATAAGCAAAATAATTCAAGTGCACCAACTAAAATTGATGTCAAAACCGGTCGGCAAACTCTAAAATATTTTTGGAAAGTAGCTAAACTTAATAAAATTAGAATATTAGCTAGCTTTTTATTATCGCCACTAGCAACTTTATTTGATAGTTTTTTATGTACTTGGCTTTTAAGCCAAATAATTAATGAAGTTTCCACTAAAGAAACGCCAATTAACCAACTTTGGAGCGTTTTTGGCTTTAGGGTAATTTTATATTTAGGCTTAATGATTTTCACAAAAATATTTCTCTGGCGATTTATAGTCTTTAATGCTTGGACTTTTAACACAAAAAATATTTACGGTTTATATAATTTAGTTTTTACTAATTTACAACAAAAATCAATTAATTTTTATAATAATCGTTTTGCTGGGTCTTTAGTTTCTCAAGCTAATCGTTTTATTGACTCCTATAATATACTGTCTAATGAATTACTTTGGGGCATTATACCAACTTTAACAGTTATTACCTTCACTATTTTATTTTTAATGCCTGTCTTACCAACTTACACAATTATTCTAATATTATGCTCTATACTTTGGGCTACAACTTCTTATATATTTTCGTCTCGAATTGCCAAAGTTAGTAATCAAGTGTCTTCAAAATATAATAAAATCTCTGGACAACTATCTGATGCTACAACTAATATAAACTCCATAAAATCAAACGCTAAAGAAAATTACGAAGAACAAAGACTAAAAATGTCAAATGACGAATTAGCTAGTGCTAATAAAGCTGAAATGTGGGCTTTTACAAAACGGGACATTATATATGGTTTTATTATGGTTATTATGGCAAGTGGTTTACTTTTTACTGTGGTAACCGCTCACGCTTTATTTAATGCTATGGTGGGCCCATTAGTTTTAGCAGTGACTTATTCTATGCAACTGCTAGATTATTTATGGAGAATTAACCAAACTTTTATGAATTTAAATAGATCTTTTGGCAATGCCAAAGAAATGACTGAAATTTTAAATTTAGAACCAGAAATTAAAGATAAAGATCAAGCTTATAATTTAAATGTGCAAGCTGGGGAAATACAATTTAAAAATGTTAATTTCTCTTATAGGGGTAAAAAACCGCAAAAAGTTTTCACTAATTTTAATTTAACTATCAAACCTGGTGAAAAAGTCGGTATTGTGGGGCATAGTGGTGGCGGAAAATCAACTTTCACAAAATTACTTATGCGGTATTATGACTTAGATTCTGGTCAAATACTAATTGATGGTTCAGCAACTGCTGATGTTACTCAAGAATCATTGCGACAATCAATTGCTTATGTTGCCCAGGAACCAGTTTTATTTCACAGAACTATAGCTGAAAATATCTGCTATGGAGTACCAAAACAATATATAAATCATAGAGCTTTAAAAAATGTTATCTACTCTACAGATGTAACTGACGATAAAGGTGTACAAACGCTTATATGGGCAGCTCATCAAGCTAATTCTGTTGAATTCATTGATAAATTACCTGATGGTTTTCAAACTATGGCTGGCGAAAAGGGAGTTAAATTATCTGGTGGACAACGACAAAGAATCGCTATTGCTCAAGCTATTGCCAAAAATTCACCAATTATTGTTTTAGATGAAGCCACTAGTGCTCTAGACACTTTATCTGAAAAACTCATTCAAGACGCTATGTCACGCCTTATGGCTGGAAAAACGGCTATTGTAATTGCTCATAGGCTATCAACCGTGTCTTCACTTGATAGAATTGTAGTAATTGATAACGGTGAAATTGTTGAGGATGGCAATCATTTTGATCTAATTAAAAAAGGCGGTTTATACGCCCAGCTTTGGAAAACGCAAACAGAAGCTTAAAGGATTTTTTGAAAGTTTTTAAAACTAAAAATAAAAAATAATTAAATTAATTTAAAATAGAATCTATAAATTGGTCAGGATTAAAAATAAGTAGATTATCCACACCTTCGCCTAAGCCAATATATTTAACACTCACGCCAAGCTGCGATTGAATAGAAAAAATAACTCCACCTTTAGCTGTGCCATCCATTTTAGTCAAAATAACACCATTTATTTTAACAGCTTGAGTAAAAACTTTAGCTTGTTGTAAACCGTTTTGACCCGTCATAGCATCTAAAACTAAATATGTGGCTGTTATGGGGGCTAACTTCTCAACCACTCTAATTATTTTTTTTAACTCCTCCACTAAATTGGTTTTATTATGCAATCTACCGGCTGTATCAATAAAAACGCTATCGTAATTTTCTCGTATAGCCATATCTACTGCTTTATAAGCCACAGAGGCTGGATCTTTAGATTCGCCTTTAATTATCTGAGCTCCCACTGCTTTAGCCCATGTATCGAGCTGATCTTGAGCGGCAGCTCTAAAAGTATCAGCAGCTGCTAAAATCTGTTTTGGATGAGTAAAACTATTTTTTTTAGCTATTTTACCAAGTGTGGTTGTTTTACCTACGCCATTTACCCCCACAAATAAATAAATAGCTGGTTTCACGGCAGATTGAGGAATAGAATTATCAGTTCCTGATACTTTTTGACTAGTTAAAATATCTAATAAAAAAGTTTTGGCTTGAACTTTAATTTGGGCAGCTGTTTTAGGTTTAGTTTGTTTTATTTGCTGAATTATTTTGTCAGTTAAAACCGTTCCCATATCTGACAAAATAAGTTTATTAGCCAAAGATTTGTAAACTTCATCTAAAGACTTACCGCTTTTAAAAACCGTTGATAATCTCAAACTAGGAGCAATTTTGGATTTAGCTGAAAGCTCTTTAAACAAATTTATTTGTTTAGAGGTTTTATCAACAGTAGTTAAATTGCCTTTACTATATTTTATATAAATAAAAAAAACAACTATAGCTAAAGCTATAACAACCATAATTGCTATATAAATATTCATTTAATATATTTTCTATAAACTAAGAAAGCTATTATAACCACAGCTATTATAACAGAAACTATTATATGAATATTCATAAACCCAGTTTAGCATTTAACCAACTTTAAATCCCCATAACAAATATTTAAACCTATTAAATAGGCTAACTAGACTGTTTTATAAATTAAATTTAAATCAAATTATATTCTTTAAATACCTTCTTTATATCTGTTTTGGACAATTTTTTGTCAAGCAGCTTCTCTATAATAAATACAAATTTAGGAAAGACTATTTGGTTCAATTTTCTACCATCTAATAGATAAGAAGTAGCTTTTAAAAGGTATCTTATATCATAAGTTGAAGCGTAAACCTCAGGCACACCTCTTTCAACACCAAGTAAAGTATAAACTGCTTCCATACCTGTTCTAATGGAATATTCAGTAGTAAAAACCGTATCCCTTGGAGTTTCAGTAAATTGACCCAAAAAAGCAAAGTTTTTAGCACCATCCGGCACAACTTTAGGTCTATCACCTGCTCGACGTGGGCTGAAAAAAGCGTTTATAAACGGCATCATAGTCGGAATTGTACTAACACCTTGGCTAGATAATTTCTTAATTCTATCCATTGGAGCACCTATATGATAAAGGTATTCTTGCAAGATTTCTTGACCAGAACATTCTTCCATAGATTTTTTAACAAAATCGCCTTTGCTCTCCACCAAAAGTCCATCTATCCAAATAACTGCTGTGCCTTTAGGCTGGCTTTTAAAATGAGGTTGTCTAGAACATGACCAACTCATAAGCCAAGCTGAATCTTGCATAGTTATAACCCCGCCACTAACTTGATTGCCTGTAAACATCTCACGCGTACAAACCTTAGAAATGAGTTTTATAATTTCGGGATTTGTAATAGTCACAGTGGCAGACATCCACTTAGTGGAATCAACATCTTCACAGAACTTAGCAGGTTTACCAAATTCATCACTTTGGCTGGCGATATTTCGCCATAAATCCCAACAAGCTCCAACACCATTTTTACCAACCTTAGCTGCTGTTTGATTGTCACCACGAGTTGATGATTCTGTGCAACTACCATTAGTAATAAATACTAAATCATTTTCCGACAATTTAATACTATATTTCTTACCATTTTGCAACAAGTCTAATTTCTCAGCCACCTTTTTTTCAGGTGTTATATGAAATTGGACATTAGTAGCAACTGTGTCGTAAACAAATTTAACATTATGTGATTTTAAATATTCCACCATAGGCATAATTAAAGATTCAAATTGATTAAATTTAGTATACTTTAAGCAACTGACATCTGGCATACGATCTATGTGATGAACAAAACGCTGTAAATAACGCTTCATTTCTATAGCACTGCTCCACTCTTGAAAAGCAAACATTGTTCTCCAATAAAGCCAAAAATGAGATTTAAACACTTCATCTGTAAAAATGTCATTAATTTTTTTGTCTGCTAACTCTTCTTCGGTAGTTATATAGAGTTTACCAATTTCCATGG
>JAITSD010000018.1 GCA_031288055.1 Candidatus Opitulatrix roisinitermitis
AACAACTAATCTTTCGCTACCAAATGGGTTTGGCAGTTCAGCAACTGATATGAGTGGTATGTTTTGGGGGGCTTCATTACCAACAACTGGCTTTAGTTTACCTGCGGGGTTTGGCAGTGCGGCTCTAGACATGCAAGTTATGTTTAGAGATGCTAATTTACCAACAACGAACTTTATTTTGCCTAGTGGGTTTGGCAGTTCGGCAACTAGAATGCAAAGTATGTTTTGGGATGCCACTTTACCAGATAATTTTGTTCTGCCTGCGGGATTTGGCAGTTCGGCAACTGGTATGGTAGCTATGTTTTGGGGGGCTAAACTAAACGGCGATATTGATTGGTCTGGCACAGATTTAACTGCTTCCGCAGCCCTTAAAGGTGATATGTTTAATGGCACAACTTGGAACGGACATTTTGTACTGGCTCAAAATCAGGATTCGGTTGATTGGTTAATTGACGGGACTGGAGCTGATGCTACAAATGTTAAAATTAAAGGCAGTTAATTTTTTCCAACCCAACTTTTAGCGTTAAATTTATCATCTTGGACTGATAAAATATAATTTCTTATCAAATGTATTTGACAGTCTTTAAATAATGGCTATTTCCTTATTTTATTTCTTTCAGGACTGCTAGTCTTTTTCGTTAACAAACTTTAATATTTTCTAACAATTTTATTAGAAAATTATCAGGCTATTAACCGTTTTTTTTTTTGGAATAATTTTAGTATGGAAATTAGGAAAACTAATATAGAAATTAGAAAAAATTGGAATAAGTTCTCGTTTAAAAAATTAGGAGCTGTGTTTTGTTTATTTTTATTCGGTATAGTAACTTTTATAAGTGGTAATTTAGCTCAAGTTAATGCAGCAACTAGTTCAACAGTTTTACCAGTGGCTAAAGGCGGGACTGCGGCTACAAGTGCCTCAGCTGCTAGAAATAATTTACAAGCTGAATATACTGGCAATAAAATAACTTCTATTTCCTCGTCATCAAATGACACACAATATCCTAGTGCTAGTGCAATTTGGAATTATGCCATGCCTAAAACTACCTACTATGGTTCCGTCACTAGTAATTACATGGTATTGTCCTGTAATCCAACTAACCTGCAAACTGTTTCAATTTGGGTGAGACCTGGAAGTAATGTTATACCTGCTAATACTACTATTAATTTTGGAACCCTACCAGTTGGTTGTAGACCCTACGGCAGTATTTACATTCCTATGTATGACAGCCATTCCTTTCGTTGGTACATAAGCAGCAGTTCTGGTGAAGTAATGTTGATCAACGACACAAACCAACAATTCTCTAGTAATTATAGTCGAGGTTTTAGTTGGCCTGCAAGTCGTTAATGTATTGTTACAGCCGCCTATTTAAGCAACCAAAAAGATTTTCCAAAATTAAAAGCGTTTGAGCGTTAGTTTTAATTCGACGACGAGCAATATTTATCTGATTAATACACCATAAAAGTCTGGGCAAAGCAATTTCATCAGCCGCTTGATTAATTGACTGTTGTAAATTATAATTTATTAAATTATCTGTTAAAGCGGTTTTAGCCACAAAAATATCGCGGTAAAGCGTTAATAAAGCAATTAATAATAAATCTAATTCATCCTTTTTAATGCGAGTGGCTTGTCTTTTTTTATCTGCACTAGCAATATCAAGTTCTAGAACAGCTATTTTGCCTGCGTCTACAGCTTTTTTTTCCACCGCATCAGCTAAAAAAACCGCATCTGGAAAATTAGTAATATTTATAACCTGTCGCAAAATTTGACTTCTGGCTTCCAATAACTGGGGGTTTAAAGCATACCTTTTAGCTAAACCAATATGATTACCTGCCACTCTAGCAGCAGTCATAGCCAAAGTTTTTGACACTCTATATTCTTTAATTAAATAATCAGCAATAGCCTGACTAGATGGTGATTTTAACTCTATTTTAGAACAACGAGAGCGAATTGTAACCAACACATCTCTGGGATTTGTGGTGCATAAAATCCAAATTATAAAATCATCAGGCTCCTCTAATTTTTTTAAAAATAAATTTGCCGCTTGATCAGACATTCTATCAACATCTTCAATAATAAATATTTTATAAGGAGATGACACTGGATAAGTTTCAGATTCAAGTAAAATTTGTCTAATATCAGCCACTGAATATTCTGGCTTTTGCGTAGACATAAAATTAACATCAGAATAAGTGTTATTGATAATAGCTTGGCAAGTAGGGCAATTAGTTTCATTTTCGCCACAATCATTTTTACCACACTCTAAAGCAGCGGCAAAAGCTTTAGCTAAAGTGGTTCGTCCGCTGCCTGGCGGGCCTGTTATTAACCAAGACTGTGGCATATATTTATTGTTGTTTTTAACTATTTTTAATAAAGTATTAACTGCATCAGTTTGATCTATTATTTTATCCCAAAGTAACATTCTATGCCTAATTAATCAATCTTTTTAATCAACTGACAAATTAGCCTTTCCGCTATCCGAAACCAATAATTTGGCTTTTAATGAATCGTAAAACTGCAAAAACTCTTCAATCACACTTTGGTGAACTCGTTTAATATCAGCTTTGCCATCAATTATATGCCAACGATTTAATTCATCAACTAATTTTTTATTATTAAATTCACTTGAACTTATTTTATCATTATAGTTTATTTGATTAAACTTGTCTGAATTATCTTTAGCCAAATCCAAATATTTTTGACGAATTTTATTATGAAAAGTTATATCTTGTGTTTCAAATCTATCATATTTTGTACCAGTATTTTGCTTAGCTAAAGCTAAAGCATTAACCGAATTTTTATCTATTAAAAAAGTTATATCTGGCAATAAACCATTTGTGGCAAACATATTTAAATTATAAATTGATTCATCGCTCAAACCAACTGTTTGGCCTTGATAAGCCACCGAAGAATCAAAATATCTATCTGTAATAACTGTTTTACCGGCTTTTAAGGCTGGCCAAATCACATTGTCTACATGATAAGATCTATCGATAGCAAATAGCAAAGCCTGGGTTTTAGCAGTTATGGCGTCTTTAGATGATTTAGATTTACGATGCATAACTATTTGGCGAATTTCTTGCCCAAAACTAGAACCCCCAGGTTCAAAAGTTAAAATAGTTGATTTATCAAAATTGCGTTTTGCCCATTCATAAAAAAGTTCAGCTTGGGTAGATTTACCTGTGCCATCGCCCCCCTCAAAAGAAATAAATAAACCTCTTGATAATTGTTCCGATTTAATAAAATATTTATTCACTTCTTATGATTTAGAACGCTTAATAGCTAAAAGCTCATATGCTTCATCAGCTGTCATTTTAGCAATATCTTTATCTTTCGGCACAGACACATTAGTTAAACCGTCAGTTATATAAAGTCCAAATCGACCATTTTTAGCCGACACAATTTTACCAGTTTCTGGATCTGCTCCAAAAATTTTTAAATTAGCTAAAGCTGAAGTTTTTCTACTGCGTGTTTTAGGACTATCAATTAATTCAATAGCTTCATCCAGCGTTATAGAAAAAATTAACTCTTCGCTAGCTAAGGAGCGACTCTCGCCCGCTGCCTTAATATATGGTCCAAATCGACCATTTAATGCCACTATATCAGCTTTTAATTTAGGATGCTGACCAATAACTCTAGGCAAAGTTAAAAGCTTTAAAGCTTCTGGTAAAGTGATTTTATCCGGATCCATATTTTTAAATAAACCAGCTGTTTTAGGTTTAACTTTTAGCCCGTCCGGAATAACTTCAGAAATATATTGCCCCCATTTACCTTTTTTAATAATTATTTCATAACCCGATTTAGGGTCTTTACCTAATTTTCTATCAAGTTGTTGATTTTCAGATAAAAGCTGCTTCGCCAAATCTAAGTTAACTTCACTAGGCGGTATATCATCAGGCACTGACACCCTTAAAGGCGTTACGCCATCAGGCATTTTCTTTGTGCTATCCTCAAAAAAGGAACCGTATCTACCATGTCTTAAAACTATACCATCGCCTAATTCTAATGTATTAACTTCTCTAGCATTAACTTCATTCAATTTTTCAACTAAATTATGTAAACCTTTTTGTCCTATATTATAATAAAAATTAGCCAAATATTTTTTGCCGTCTTGTTTACCAGCTGCTATTTCATCTAATCCCTTCTCCATACTAGCGGTAAATTGATAATCTAATAATTCTGGAACTTGATTTTCTAAAAGACTAATCACTGCAAAAGCTGTCCAAGTCGGAATTAGCGGATTGCGAACCTGGTTAATATAACCCCTTTTACGCAAAGTGGAAATTGTCGAACTATATGTGGAAGGACGACCTATAGAAAGTTCCTCTAATTCTTTAATCAAAGAAGCTTCAGTATAACGAGCTGGTGGACTAGTATTATGTTTTTTAGCTTCTAGTTGACCCTCATCAAACTTATCAGCTAATTCTAAATTAGGCAATTTTTGATTAGTATTATCAGCTACTGATAAATTATTTACATCTTGTATATCGCCGTAAATTAACAAAAAACCTTTATCTGTTATAGTTGTGCCAGAACTTATAAATACAGCATTATCTTTTTGTATTTTATAAGTTATAGTTGTGCCTTTAACATCATTCATTTGAGAAGAAATTGTGCGATTAAATATCAAATTATAAAGTTTTTTTTCAAAATCACTTACCGTGCTTGGTAACTTATCAGGTTCAACAAACATTTCGCCAGCTGGCCGAATAGCTTCATGAGCTTCCTGGGCATTGGCTGATTTAGTTTTATAAACCCTTGGATTAACCGGTAAATTGTTTTCTCCAAATTTATTTTTAGCATAAACTCTAGCCGCATTAATAGCTTGACTAGACAAAGTAGCTGAATCGGTTCTCATATAAGTTATAAAACCATTTTCATAAAGACTTTGAGCAGCCGACATAATACTAGATACCGAAGCTGACAACCTTTTTGAAGCATCTTGTTGTAAAGTTGATGTGGTATATGGTAAAGACGGCTTGCGAGTATAATTTTTAGAAACTTTATCAACAATTTCAAAAGGGGATTTAGAAGCTTTTAAATCAGTGGCTAGTTTAGTGACAATATCTTTAGTTAAATGATAAACCACTTTACCTTGACCAGAAATTAGCTTACCAGAACTATCAAAATCTTTAGCTGTGGCAATAGGTTTTTTGCCAACTTCCGCCAATTTAGCCGTAAAGGGTTGAGTTATTTTATCTTGTTTAGAAAAAGATACTAAAATATCCCAAAATTCAGCCACCGTAAACTGAAATCTCTGTCTCTCCCTATCAACAATTAAACGAGTAGCTGCACTTTGAACTCTACCTGCTGAAAGGCCGCGTTTAATTTTTCGCCATAAAAACGGTGAAAGTTCATAACCAAAAAGCCTGTCCAAAATACGCCGGGTTTCTTGAGCTGAAATTAAATTAATATTTAAATCACGCGTATTTTTTAAAGCCTGAGTAATTGCTTGTTCAGTTATTTCTTGAAAAACCATTCTTTTAACTGGCACCTTTGGTTTTAATTCCTCCACCAAATGCCATGAAATAGCTTCACCTTCTCTATCCTCATCAGTAGCTAAATAAAGTTCGTCAGCTTCATCTAATTGTTTTTTAATATCTTTAACAGTTCTTTTTTTGCCCTTTAAAACAGCATAATAAGGTTCAAAATTATTGTCTAAATTAACCGCAAACTTTCCAAAAGGGCCTTTTTTCATATTCGCAGGCAACTCTGAAGGCACGGGTAAATCGCGAACGTGTCCCACACTAGCCACCACGTTAAAATTATTAGGCAAAAAAGAAGCTATTTTTTTAGCTTTAGCCGGTGATTCAACAATTACTAATTTTTTTACCATACAATAATACTAACATATTGCCAACCTAAGTAATTTTTAAAGATAA
>JAITSD010000016.1 GCA_031288055.1 Candidatus Opitulatrix roisinitermitis
ACAGCTCCTAATTTTTTAAAGCTGAACTTATTCCAATTTTTCCTAATTTCTATATTATTTTTTCTAATTTCTATATTATTTTTCTTAATTTACATACTAAAATTATTCCAAAAAAAAAACACTTAATAGCCTGATAATTTTCTAATAAAATTGTTAGAAACGAATGAATTTGTTAACCAAAAAATTAGTATTCCAAGTTGTGGAAATCAATAAAATACACTGAATATCATTTATTTTTTGGTAAAAAACCACAAACAATTCCAGCTAAAGCAGCTGTTAGAGCACAGGCCGCCCAAACAAATATATAGCCTTGGAGAGAACCAGCTTGAGCAGAAATTTGATTTGCAGAAGCACTAGCCCCTTGAACCAGAGCTAATGCAAAAGTGGCTGAGGCAATAGAACCACCTATAGATCTGGAAGTATTAGTTAACCCTGTTACAATGCCAGCTTGACCAGGAGGTGCTGCATTAGCCGCATAGGCGGGTATTCCAGCAATTAGCATACCAGCACCCAATCCAGCTATAATTATATTTAACAAAACCTCAATTAGTGTGGTGTGAATAAATATCATAATAGAATAACCTAACATTATTAAAATACAAGGTAGAATTAAAGCCATTCTAGAACCAAATATTTTTGCCATAACTGATAATAATAAGGCACCAATTAACATAGATAAAACAAAAGCTAAAATAACATAAGATATTTGTGAAGCTGATAATCCTAAACCATAGCCAGTGGCTAAAGGATCAGTTCTGGCAAAAGTTGACAAAGGTGCTTGAGCACCTAAAATAGCTGTGCCAGTTAATAAAGCTGCTAAAATTATAGGCCAAACAGCTTTATTAGTTAAGATATTTATATCTATTAGGGGTTGATTTTGTTTTTTTTCATACAAGACAAAAGGAATTAATATAATTATCCCTATAATTATTAAAATAATTAAAATCCAGATAGGCAAAATCTGTAAATTTATAGAAGCAAAACCAAAACATATTAAAGCTAAAGATAGCGATAACCATACAGCACCTATTATATCTATTTTGCTTTTTTTAATAACTAGCACAGATTTAACGCCAAAAAGAATTACTAATAAATTGATTGTGCAAAATATTGCTGGAACCATTAAAATAATATATATTTTATCTGCCAAAGCATTACCCACTTGTCCGCTTAAAGCTGCTCCAATTATAGCACCAGCTTGTAGAGAAGCTACCACTATACCGCTAGCTTTACGAGTTAGCCCGGCTGAGTTTTCCACGCCTTCTAATCGACCATTTATTAATGCTATAACTAAAGGTAACCATGACATATAAACACCTTGTAACATCCAAAAAAATAAAAACATAGGAAAATTAGATGAAATAACTAATCCCCATGAGGTTAATACAGTTAAACATGAAGTAATTGCTAGAATTTGTTTAAAACCAAAAATATCGCCTAATTTATAAATTAAAGGCACAAATGTAGCTCCAATTAACATTAATCCAGCCGGTAAAATATTAATTGTGGCATCTGAAATATTTAAAAAAACCGATATTTCTTTATATACTGGCACATAATAGCCTTGTAAAATACCGCTGACTAATTCCACAAAAACTAGTGTACCAACCACACTAGCTAATTTAACAGTTTGTTTGACCATTTTACCTACCTTTTAGTTAATTACTTTTCAATTCTATAATCATACTATCTTATAAAGATGTATATTTTATAAAAATTAGCTTTGTTGAATAATTTGTTTATAAAATTGAATACCTTTATTAAAATTGTCGCTTTGTAAATATTCATTAAAACCATGTAAGGAAGCTCTTTGTTTTTTAGCCATATAAAAAGGCGAAAATCTATAAGTTGATTGACATATTTTTGAATAATGTCTAGCGTCAGATCCACCCAACATAATGTACGGTGTGGCTAAAACACCTCCATGAGATTTTTGTAAAGCATAATTAACTAATTTCCATTGTGGATTATTAATATCACTTATAGGTGCTGGATTATTTTTCATAACCACTTTAACTTCTATTTGAGGGTCATTTATTATTTTTTTAAATCTAATTACAGTGTCTTCAATAGTTTCACCAGTTATAACTCTAACATTTATATTAGCTTTAGCGATGGCTGGTAAAATATTATGAGCAGGTGCAGCTTGTAGCTGAGTAGGGGCTGTGGTGGTTCTAACTAAAGCCTCTGTTTCACCACCAATTTTAGCAAAAAGATAAGCTAATATGGGGCTTAAGCCTTTGGCATGTCTATAGATAAATTTCATAGGACCTGTAGCTTTTTTACCAGCTGTTTGGAGCATTTTTATAACTATTGGGCTCATATGAATTTTGCCTCGGTGTTTTTCAATTTTAACTAAAGCTTTAGCTAAACGAGTAACTGAACCGTTTTTAGCTGGTGTTGAAGCGTGTCCAGTTTCCGCTTTAGCTGTTAATATAATATCGCTAACCCCTTTTTCAGTTATACCTATCATAGCCATTTTAGAATCTATTGATGGCAAAGCATCATCAACCACTGCCCCACCTTCATCAATCACCATCCATGGATTTATATTATTTTGTTTCATCCAGGCAATAACCTCTTCTTGAGAGTGTCCGTTAACTTCCTCATCAGATCCAAAACATAAATAAATAGGTCTTTTGGGCGTTAACCCTTCAGCTAAAAGTTGTTCACAGGCTTCTAAGATCGCAGCTACAGACTCTTTATCATCTAACGAACCCCTACCATAAACTATATTATCTTTAATTTGACCACCAAAAGGCAAAAAATCCCAACCTTGAGCGGTTTGTTTAGTAACATCTATTTTATAATTTATACCTGGAACTGGTACAACATCAAAATGAGCTAATAAAACTATTGGATCTAGTGATTTATCAGTGCCTTCAAATTTATAAACCATAGCACCTAAAGGAAAGGTTTTTTTAGGCAATTTTTGATGAACTAAAGGCCATAATTGAGCTATACGATTGGCGAACTCATTGAATGGAGCGTAATTTATTTTTGAGGTATTAGTTTGAGAAATTGTGGGAATTTGAATTATATTGGCTAATTTATCTAAGGGTTGCATAATTAATTT
>JAITSD010000080.1 GCA_031288055.1 Candidatus Opitulatrix roisinitermitis
AAATGCTCCTTTTATGTTAGGTTGGCACCCATGGTTTTCCACAAGAGGAAATATGGATAAAGCTAGTTTACAATTCGTAGCTAAAAAATATGTTTGTGTTAATAGCAGACTTTTACCAATTAATGAAAGCTCTGTGCCAGCTAAATTTAATTTTAGCGAAAATAAAAAACTTAAAAACATTGCCCTAGACGATGCTTTTCTTAATGTAAAAAATAATACCATAAAATTAACTGGAGCCGATGGTCATATCACAATAATTGAAGCTGATAGATCTTATAAAGTTTGGCAAATATGCAGTGCTAACTTCCCCAATGATGAGAATTATAGATTTGGTATTGCTATTGAACCTATGACAGCTTATGCTAATTCATTTAAAACCAAAACTAACTTAATAATTTTAAAACCATCTATTACAATTAAAAATAGTTGGTCAATAGATTTTATTTAAAACAGATAACTAAAAGGAATTATAATGAATATAGAAAATTTTAATTACAAAAAATTATATACTGATGTACCTAAAGCCAAAAATCGTTTCAAAAAAACTTTGACTGAATTTCAAAAACATTTTGGTCAAATAATAGATTATAATAAACCTCTATCAGTTATTTCGGCACCTGGTCGAACTGAAATAGGTGGCAATCACACCGACCATCAGCATGGTTGCGTTTTAGCTGCCGCAATTAATTTAGATGTTTTAACTTTTGCTATACCAAATAATAGCAACACAATTAATTTATATTCTGATGGTTTTGGTATATCAAAAATTAATTTAAATAACCTAAAACCAGCTAATGATAAAAACGATACTCAAGCTTTGATAAAAGGTATAGCCACTTATTTTGTAAAAAAAGGCTATAAAATAGGTGGTTTTAACGCTTATTTAACATCTAATGTTATAGTAGGTTCAGGTTTATCGTCTTCAGCCGCTTTTGAAATAGCTGTAGGAGGAGTTTTAAATTTCTTATTCAATAAAAACTCTATAAGCCCTATAGAACTAGCTATTGCAGGACAATTCGCGGAAAATAATTTTATGAATAAAGCTTCAGGACTAATGGATCAAACAGCTAGTGCAGTGGGTGGTTTTGTGTCAATTGATTTCAAAAATCCCACCAAACCAATTATAAAACCAATTCAATACGATTTAACTAAAG
The DNA here is from genome assembly GCA_031288055.1 of Candidatus Opitulatrix roisinitermitis. GTDB lineage: Bacteria > Actinomycetota > Actinomycetes > Actinomycetales > Bifidobacteriaceae > Opitulatrix. The sequence continues at coordinate 1,155 of JAITSD010000080.1, forward strand.
CTGATTACGCCTTATGTGTGGTTGATGTTAATGCCTCTCACGCTAATTTAACCACAGCCTATTCTCAAATACCTAGAGAGATGAAAATGGTGGCTAATTATTTCAAAAAGGATGTTTTGCGAGATGTAAACGAAAAAAAGTTTTGGGATAATATTGCCAAAATTCGTCTTAAAACTGGCGACAGACCAGTTTTACGGGCTATACATTTTTTCGGTGAAAATCAAAGAGCTTTAAATGAGGCTAAATTGCTTGAAAATAATAATTTAGATGAATTTTTGCTGGAAGTTAGAGCCTCTGGCAATTCATCATATAAATATTTACAAAATATTTATGCCGATATAAATCAACAAGCCGTTTCTTTAGCCTTGGCTGCTAGCGAAAAAATACTTTATGAGAATAATCGCCAAAAAACAGCTGTCAGAGTTCACGGAGGCGGTTTTGCAGGAACTATATTAGCTTTTGTGCCGCAAGATCTATTAGAGATTTACAAAACTAAGATTGAAAAGATTTTAGGTGCTAAATCCTGTCATATTTTACAAATACGAAATACTGGCTACTGGGCTCAATGGCTAAATTAATTAGCTATTGGCTTATTTTTTTTAGAGTTAATTTACTAACCACAATTATTATCAAAAAAGACAAAATAAAACCTGGTAAAATTGAATAAACGGCTGAAACAACTGGCAAAATAGGCCATGCAAACACAGTCATTGAACCAACTAGCATACCTAATATAGCAGCCGATCCAGTAACTTTTTTCCAGTAAAGCAATAATAAAACTAAAGGTCCAAAAGTTGCCCCTAAACCAGCCCAAGCGGTTGAAACCAAATCCATAACCGAATTATCTGGATTAATTGCTAACAAAAAACTCATTATAGCCACCACTAATGCCACATAACGATTAATTAACAATTCCTTTTTAGCTGATAAATTACCGTGTATAACAGTGCTATAAAGATCAACACTAACCGATGATGACACCATCAACATTTGCGAAGCTACGGTTGATAAAATAGCCGCTAAAACAGCACATAAAATTAAACCTCCAATAAATGATAAAACAAAATTACCATTAATTACAAATATATTTTCAGTTATTAATGCAAACAATTTTTCACTATCCAAATGATTTAAACTATTATTACCAACAAAAGATCTACCAATCTCCCCTATTAAAATAGCTGATATTAAACAAATAAAACACCAAACAATAGCCATAAATCCTGAGCGTCTTATTTTAGTAACATCTTTTTGAGCCATAAACCGTATAAGTATATGAGGCATTCCGAAATAGCCTAACGCCCAAGACATTGATGATATTATCTCTATTACTAAATTACCCCCCGATAAATTATTTATGGGACTTACCGCAAATGCTCCCGATAAACCACCTAGAACCCAAAAAGCTGCTATTGGCACAGCCATAATGCCAGCTAACATAAATATACCTTGAACAACACTATTCCAGGAAATTGACAAAAAGCCACCCAAAAGCGTATAACAAACTATAATAGCAGCTGTAATTAATAAAGAGACATAATAGTTTAAGCCAAAAGTATAAGAAAAGAATTTACCACCTGCCTCAAAACCAGAGGCTGTATAAAGTGTAAAATAAATTATAATAATCAAAGATGATAAAACTTTAACTAAATAAATTGCTAAATTGTATTCTGTATGAATAAGCTTAGAAAATAGAGAGGGAATAGTTATAGTATTTTTATATTTTTCAGAAACTATTCTAATCTTTTTCGCAACTATTGTCCAATTTAGAATAGTGCCTATTAAAAGACCAAGTGCTATCCACATTTCACCTGTGCCTGCTATATATATAGCACCTGGTAAACCCATAAAAAGCCAAGCCGACATATCAGCCGTTTCAACCGCCAAAGCTGTTACCACAGTACCTAAAGAGCGGGAACCAAAAATATAGTCTTCAGTGGTTTTAACTTTACGCCAAGTGGTTAAACCTATAGCAATGGTTATAGACAAAAAAACAATAAAAGCTAAACAAACACCCGAATTAAAAGTCATATTTTAAATATTTTGCTCAATCTCTACTAGATTTTGGTTATATAACTTCATCAATAATCTATTCTTCATGCAAATGACGAGCTAAGGGCTTTTTATAAGTAATTTTGCTAACTATAATAATAGTTAAAGCAGATGAAATAAAGCCTGGTAAAATTGAATATTGAGCCACTGAAAATGATAAAAGAGGCCAAACTAGAACTACTATTAAACCAGTTAACATTCCAAAAATTGAGCCCCAAGCTGTAATCTTTTTCCAATACAAAGATAATAAAACTAAAGGCCCAAAAACTGCTCCAAATCCAGCCCAGGCAGTTGAAACTAAGCCCATAACTGTATTATTTGAATTTATTGCCATAATAAAACCTAAAAAGGCTACCACTATAACGGAAAATCTACTCATATCGAGCTTTTGTTCGTCTGTTGCTTCATCACTAATTACAGAACTATATATATCTACTGAACTAGAAGTTGAAATCATCAAAAGTTGCGTGGCAGCCGTAGACATAATAGCAGATAAAACGGCACAAAAGAAAAATCCAGCTACTAAAATTGATAAAATCGTACCATTTTTAATAAATAAGTAATTTATTACAACGAAAAATAAATTTTCACTATTAGCCTGATTTAAAACACCATTACCTATAAAACCCACTCCTAAAATACCTATTAAAACAGCTGATAATAAAGATATAAAACACCAAGTTATAGCAATAGTAGCAGAACGACGAACTTTAGTTATATCTTTTTGAGCCATATATTTTATAAGAATATGCGGCATGCCAAAATAACCTAACGCCCAAGCTAATGATGAAATAATATCACTAGAAGGAGTGGTTATAAAATTTCTAGAAGCTTCTGCTAAAGAACCAATACTACCTGGAGAAACAATAAAAAGGGCTACTGGCACCACCAAAATGCTAACTAACATCAGTAAACCTTGAAGCACACTATTCCAAGAAATTGACAAAAAACCACCCAAAAATGTATAAAACACTAAAATAAAAACGGTAAATAATAGACCTGTAAAATAATCAGTACCAAAGACATAGGAAAAAAACTTACCGCCAGCCACAAAACCTGAGGCGGTATAAACAATAAAATAAATAATTATAATAGATGAAGACAAAACCCTAACTGTAATAAATAGTTTTTTAGAAGTTGTTTGACTAATATTAGCAAAAAATTCAGGTATAGTCGTAGCATTACCAACCTCTTGAGACCTATTTCTAATTCGTTTAGCCACCAATAACCAATTTAAAATAGTACCTAACAAAAGACCAACGGCTATCCAAGCTTGGCCTGTACCAGCTAAATATATAGCGCCTGGCAAACCCATAAAAAGCCAAGCCGACATATCCGCTGCCTCAGCCGAAAGTGCCGACACCAAAGTACCTAACGAACGAGAACCAATAATATAGTCTTCTGTAGTTTTCACCTTGCGGTATCCAATCACACCTATTATGATAGTACCTACTGCATAAACTATGAAGGCTAATAGTATAAAACTATTAGAATACATAAATAAAGTCTAACATTGCTGTTTACAAATACATAGCTATTTACGATACGAAACCTAGCTTAATTGATTTTTTAATAAGCTCAAAAAAACTTATTTTTTTAACTTTTAAGATAAAAAGATAAATTACAGTAAACTAGTATTATAAACATTATAAACTAAATTAGCTAAAACTAATATAATGGGTTTTATGGTGTCCCATAAGTTAAGCGAAAAATGAGCGACCATGTAACACTGCCCGCATATACGCTAGACGATGGGTATATAAAAAATTTAATATTAAGCCCCCATCGGCTCAATTGAAGCAAAGCGACCAGGCAACACTGCCCGTTGGCCGCTAGACGATGGGTATATAAAAAATTTAATATTAGACCCCCATCGGCTCAATTGAAGCAAAGCGACCAGGCAACACTGCCCGCATATACGCTAGACGATGGGTGTATAAAAATTTAATATTAGGCCCCCATCGGCTCAATTGAAGCGAAACGACCAGGCAACACTGCCCGTTGGCCGCTAGACGATGGGTGTATAAAAATTTAATATTAGGCTCCCATCGGCTCAATTGAAGCAAAGCGACCAGGCAACACTGCCCGTTGGCCGCTAGACGATGTGGGGTTGTTAGGCCCCCATCGTCTAGCGGCCTAGGACGCTGGCTTCTCATGCCAGTAACACGGGTTCAAATCCCGTTGGGGGTACAGTTCTTTAGTAAACCCTAAAGTAAGGCTTTTCAAAATTACTCTCTTCTTTTTTATTCACAATTTTTAAAATACTATATAAAAAAATAACAATTTTATTAGAAAATTATCAGGCTATTAAGTGTTTTTTTTTTTTGGAATAATTTTAGTATGGAAATTAGAAAAACCAGTATGGAAATTAGGAAAATTAATATAGAAAATAGGAAAAATTGGAATAAGTTCTCATTTAAAAAATTAGGAATTATATTTTGTTTATTTTTATTCGGAGTTGTAACTTTTATAAGTGGTAATTTAGCCCAAGTTAGTGCGGCAACTAGCTCAACAGTTTTGCCAGTAGCTAAAGGCGGGACTGGGGCTAATTCAGCAAGTCAAGCTAGAACTAATTTAAACGCTCAAGAAACCTTAGTTAGTGGCACGAATATTAAAAGCGTTTTTGGACAATCTTTATTAGGTTCGGGGAATTTTAGAACACTTACAGTAGATAAAACCAGTGGCTTAGCAGTTGGAGAAAGTACAATAATACGCGGCACTGGTAACCCCGTAGTTTTTTATGGCATAGCTTGTGGGTTTTCCACAGGCATTTGTTCGTGGACGCAACCGGCTTTTAATGATAGTGATCTTATATATGATGCTGGGGACGGTGTTGTAAAAAGTTTCCATAAAGCATCTGATAGTGGAACACCAAGTATTAGTTTAAAATTGTTCGGAGATGATTGGGTTTACGGTTGGGCTAGAGGATTGATAATGACCTCTTCTGGAAGTTTTAATTGTGATTTGTATAAAACACGCGGTATAGGCTTTTACTTTCATATAACAAAAATACGTTAATTTTAAAAAATACTTCTTTTCATAACCAATATTTCTAGTTTTTCAAAAATACCTACTTAAAACACCACCCTTTCAATTAACAAATTCATTCATATTCTAACAATTTTATTAAAAAAGCATTAAGCTAATTAACTGTTTTTTTTTTTGGAATAATTTTGTTATGACTATTAAAAAATTCGGAGTTCTAATTAGCCTTTTTATATTAATAATTTTAAGTTTTACCACCGGCTGGTTCACTCAAGCTAATGCCGCTTCGTCATCTACTGTTTTGCCAGTGGCTAAAGGCGGGACTGGTGTCAATACTATGCCAGCCAATCAGGTCTTATACGGCAATAACCAAGGTCAATTAATTGGAAAAGATATTGGTAAATCCGTAAAGCTTAATATAACACTACTCAATACTAATTTTACCTCTTGGAATGCCCAAGGTGAAAATTATTTTTATGGAACAATCCAGGATGATAATTTAATTTCTGGTTTTATTCTAATTGATGCTCATTTAACCATAAAAAGTCGCGGTGGAAATGGTATTATTTTAGCTAAATTGCCAGAGGGATATATAACATCTAGCGGATTTCAACAATATGGTGTAGCATTTGGACAAAATCCAAATATTTATATTTTTTGGACAGAAACAAGCGATAATACAAACAATTTATTATACTATTATGACGATTTTAACACTAATATCCCATTAAATACAAGTTTAAGAGTAAATTATAATTCCCCCTTAATAATAAAGAAAATCTAATTATCTTTTACTTTTTTAATTTTAAAATAATCTATTTTTCTAATAATAATAATAATAACAATATTTAAATAGTTAACAAAAAACTAATTGTTATTTCACAAGTCTAATTCCCTGTGCTAAAATAAAAATAATGGCCCCTTAGCCCAATCGGTAGAGGCAGCAGACTTAAAATCTGTCCAGTGTCAGTTCGAGTCTGACAGGGGCTACATGTCAAGCAATGACAACCTTAATAGTAATCAAAGCATAGATGATGAAACATTAACAAATAGGTCAAAACCGGTGCCAAATAATTTTCGTTATCATATGGCACAATTTATAAAATTTGGTATTGTGGGAGCTATTTGTTATATAGTTGATGTTAGTATATATAATTTGTTAGTTTTAATACCTGGTATCAATATTTTGTCAAACAACCCTGTAACAGCCAAATTTATAAGTTCCACTCTCAGCACATTATTATCTTGGGTTTTGAATCGAAATTGGGCCTTTAGAGAACATAAAACTAGTAGTAAACGCAAAGAATTGACTGGCTATATAATAATAAATATTATTGGTATGGCAATTGCGGCAGGTTGCTTAGGTTTTTCCAGATACATTTTAAACTTGTCAGGATATGTGGCGGATAATTTATCTGGAAATATTATAGGCTCTGGTCTGGCTACTATTTGGCGATATTTAGCTTACAAGTTTATACTTTATAAAAAAAGGTAATTTTATGTCAAACAATAACAGCTTACAATCAGATTGTTTATTTTGTAAATTAATTGCTGGTAAATTACCATTAGATGGCTTATTTTGGCAAAATGACCAATTTATGGCTTGGTTAGCCATTGACCCCAGTACAGAGGGTTTTAGCGTGGTAGTACCTAAAAAACATTACTCTAGCGATGTACTAAAAATGCCTGATCGAGAATTAAACAAATTTGTTTTAGCTGCTAAAAAAGTGGCTCAGGGTTTAGAAAGTTTTTTTGCAGATGTTGGTAGAATTGGCTTGATTATGGAAGGTACAGGCATTGACCATGCCCATATAAAACTTATACCCATGCATAATACCCCATGGATGAAATCAGGCATTTGGAAAGCCATCCCTTCTAATAAGCAAGAATGGTTTAAAGCTTATCCTGGCTATCTATATTCGGGTGCCGGACCAATAGCTAAATCGAAAAACTTACAAACTTTAGCTAATAAATTAAAACTTAATTTTATATGATAAAATTTATATATTATATTGTAAATAATTCAAATTTATACAGAAACTAAAAAGGTCAAAAAAAATGAACGAAAAGCGACTAAGGATTTATACACCTAAAAAAATAAATATGGCTCGTTGCATAGGTTTTGCCATGGTTGATATGAACGGTGGAGCTTGGGGAACTTTAGTAGGCACCTATTTAATGTTTTTTCTCACCACTTTTGCTGGATTAACTGCTGGTGAAACAGGCATTATGTTAGCCACTGGTAAAATCCTAGATATATTTGTTTGTATGTTTATTGGTTCCCTATCGGATAACTTATTTAAAACTAAATTAGGTCGACGATTCGGTAGACGACATCTGTTATTATTTGCAGGAGCTTTTATAATTTTAGTGTTTTTCCCAATGCTATTTTTTGTGGTTCCAGGAGCTTTTTTATATTATTTTATCGCTTATTTTATGATTGATACAGGTAATGCCGTTATCGGCATAGCCTACGAAACTTTACCCACAGAAATGACTCCTGACGCCCAAAAAAGAGTTAAACTTAGTTCTGTCAGATTATTTGTTTCAGCTTTTGCAACTTTTTCTGTAACCGCTTTACCGGCTATATTATTAAATTACCTAGGTGAAAAAACTGCTAGTGCCTATACTATTTCTGGTATTGTTTTTGGCATAACTTTTGCCATAGCTACTTTAATTACTTATTTTTCAACATGGGAGTTTAGCCCCGAATATGTCACAGAATTTGAAAATAAGGATCCTAAACCCAAAACTTCTATATCTGAAACCATAATTGACGCAATTGCGGTTTACGGTAAAGTTTTAAAAACTAGAAGTGTTCGTGTAATTTGTACAATTTACTTTTTAAGTTATTTTGCTAAAGATTGTTATGGTACGGCTTTTCTTTATTTTGTGGTTTGTACCTTAGGTATTTCACAAACCACCGGTCAAGCTGTTTTATCTTTATCTTTTATTGGTATGATAGTTGTGCCTATAGCTGGAGTTATTATGTATAAAACTGGTCCAAGAATTTTATGGTCTATTAGCTACACAATTATTCTATGCCTTTTATTAGTCTACGGAGCAACTTATACTTTACATATACAATTTGATACTACTAGTGCTACCATATTTTTAATAATTTTAGGAATTTTTTGGCAAATAGGCCGACAATTAATGGAGTTTACACCCTGGAATGTTATACCTCTAGTGCCAGATGTTGATACTTTAGTTTCCACTAAATTGAGAGCTGGAGCATTTGCGGCTGTTCAAACCTTTACCCGTCGAGCCACCGGAGCTTTAGGAACTATGTTAGTAGGCTTTATATTAGATTGGGGAGGCTATATTCCTAAACAAGTTGAACAAACTCAAGAGGCTAAAAATGCTATTCTCATAGTATTCATAGCCATACCTTTTATTTTAATTGCTATATGTTTTTGGATGATTTTACATTTTAACCTTAACCAGAAAACTCATAAAATCATAAAAACTGAAATTGATCGTCTAAAAAATGGTGGGTTAAAAACTGATGTTGATACTAAAACTAAAGTTATTACAGAAGACCTAACTGGTTATAAATATTCTGATATTTGGAATCCTGAAAATTAAATTTGATATTATGCTAAAAAAATTAAACCGTCAAACTTTTTCTCATTATCTTGATAGTGAACCTAGCAAAATAATATTATTTGGTGAAGGTAATTTCTTAAGAGCCTTTATTGGTTTTATAGTGGAAAACTTAAACCGAACGAGTCAATTCAATGGTGTTATAACGGCTGTACAGCCAATTGACAAAGGTATGAGTGAACTAATTAACTCTCAAGATGGTTTATATACAATTATCACAAAAGGACTTTTAGATAAGCGAACTATTAATACTTCTAAACTTATACACAGTCTAAAAGAAGTTATTAATCCTTATGTTAACCACAAAAGCTTTTTAAAATTAGCTGAGGATGAAAATTATAAAATTGTAATTTCCAACACCACAGAAGCTGGAATTAGTATCAGTTCTGGTGATGAATTTCATGCTAAACCGCCTATTTCATATCCAGCTAAATTAACTCAATTACTTTATAAAAAATGGTTAATAAAATCAAAACCTTTTATATTTTTGCCATGCGAACTAATTGAAGATAATGCTCAAAAGTTATTAAATACTATTATAACAACTGCTAAAAAATGGCATTTAGAAGCTGACTTTATTAACTGGGTTAAAAATGATAATATTTTCTGTTCAACCTTAGTTGATAGGATTGTGCCAGGTTATCCTAAAAACCAAGCCAACCAAATTTGGCAAGAGCTAGGTTATCAAGATGAATTATTAGTCGAAACGGAACCTTTTTTACTATGGGTAATTGAAGCTAATCAAGAAACTAAAAACAAAATCCTAAAACACTTGCCACTTGATAAATTTAACAGCGGACAAATTATTTTCACAGATGATTTGTCAGCCTACCGCACTCGTAAAGTTAGTCTTTTAAATGGGTCTCACACTTTTATGGTACCTTTGGGCTTATTATCTAATATTAACACAGTTAAACAAGTTATTGACAACCCCGCTTTAGCAACTTTAGTTAAAAAAGTTATGAAAAATGAGATTTCACCAGTACTCGATTTACCAAGCCAAGAACTAAAAACTTATTGCGATAGCGTTTTAGAAAGATTTTCTAATCCGTTTATAGAACATAAATTAAAATCCATTGCATTAAATTCGCTATCAAAATGGGTGACACGACTTTTACCAACAGTTCTGTTATATGATAAAAAATTCACTAAACTTCCCCACGGTATTATTTTATCATTTGCGGCTTTGTTAAAAGTTTATAATCAGGCAGACAAGTTTGCTATAAATGATAATTCTGAGCATATAAAACAAATACAAAATATCTTTGCTGAAAATACCAATTTATCTAAAGCTGTTGAACAAATATTAAAACTCGACAACATTTGGGGGCAAAATCTAAATAGAATACCTAATCTAACCAATCAACTAACCTTTAGTTTAAATCTTATAGAACAAAATGCTGTTAACTTAGCTATTGAAAAAGTTTTACCTAAGATATAGTATTTAATTATAACAAATAAAAAATATAAAATAATTAGAAAGTAAATTTCAATGAACCAAGTCCTAAAAATTAATTATAAAGATAATGTAGTTGTAGCTTTAACTAATTTAACAGCTAATCAAGTGATTAATTTAGATAATTCTAAAAACCGAACTATAAAATTATTAGATAATGTGAAACAGGGTCACAAAATTGCCGTAGATAATATTACTAAAGGTCAAAATATTATCAAATACGGTTGGCCAATTGGGCATGCTAGCCAAAATATTAAAGCCGGGCAATGGATACATACACATAATCTTAAAACTAACTTAGCTGCTAAATTAACTTATAAATATACTCCTAAATTAGAACAAATAACTTTTCCTAAAACTAATAAAACTTTTTTAGGGTTTAAACGATTTGATGGACAAGTTGGAGTTAGAAATGACATATATATAGTACCAACAGTGGGCTGTATAAACTCAACAGCCCGGCAAATAGTTAACCGCTTCTTAACTAAACACCCTAAACTAAAATCAATTGATAATATAACTATTCTTGAACACCCTTATGGCTGTTCGCAATTAGGTGATGATTTAAATAACACTCGCCAAATCTTAGCTGATGCTATAACCCACCCTAATGCTGCTGGGGTTTTAGTTTTTGGACTAGGTTGCGAAAATAACACTGTAGAGTCACAAATTAAAGCCATTAAAAATAAAACTGGCAAAATTGATTCTGCTAGAATTAAATTTCTAATTTCCCAAAAAGTTAGTAACGAAGTTGAAACTGGAGTTTTACTATTAGAAGAAATTTATCAAGTGGCTCAAAATGATAAACGACAGAAAATTGATTTAGAAAAACTAAAAATCGGCTTAAAATGCGGTGGTTCGGACGGTTTTTCTGGTATAACAGCTAATCCACTATTGGGTCAATTATCTGATTATTTAATTTGTCAAGGCGGTTCCACAGTTTTAACAGAAGTTCCCGAAATGTTTGGAGCAGAAAATATTT